>NZ_JBFRCN010000053.1:0-68522 GCF_040965835.1 Paraburkholderia sp. BR10872 | reverse complement strand
TCCCGAACAGGACCGTGAAACAGCTCCACGCCGATGATAGTGCGGATTGCCCGTGTGAAAGTAGGTAATCGTCAGGCTCCTTATGCTGTAACGTCCAGAACCCCGGTGTCTCCGAAAGAGAGCCGGGGTTCTGGCGTTTGGGCATCTTCAGATGCAGAAAACAAAAAAGCCGTCCAATGGACGGCTTTTTGCGTTAACCCGCTTTCACAAGCGCAGGCTTACTGCGCCGCTTTCTGCACAGCTGCTGCGACCCCAGCGTCCTTCGCCAAGGCCACCTCTTCTGCGACGTCCGTCAGCTGCTCTTGAGTCAGTTCTTCAAGCAGCGCCAGGTCGCGCTCGATGACTTGCGGGAGATGCGCGCGCAAGAATTCCACCCACGTCTTCGTCTTCGCATCGACGAACTTGCGCGACGGATAGAGCGCATACACGTTCGTCTTTTGCAGCTTGTGCTGTGGCAGCACACGCACGAGCGTCCCGTTACGCAATCCTTCTATTGCGGCGTAGACCGGCAACATCCCGATCCCCATCCCCTCGCGTATCGCCACGGCGAGCGATTCCGCGATGTTCACCTGCACCGGCCCGTCCACTTGCATCTCGACGCTGCCCTCAGGCCCCTCGAGCGTCCACTCATGCGCCGGGAACGCCGGCGATTTGAGAATCAGACAGTCGTGATGCGAGAGGTCGGCGGGAGTGCGTGGCGCACCGTGCGTATGCACATACCCAGGCGAGGCGCACAGAATGCTGTACGTCGAACCCAGCTGATGCGAAACGAGATCGGAATTCGGCAGCGATGACGCCGTGACCACCGAGACGTCGCTGCTGCCCTCGAAGAGATCCGGCATGCGTTGCGAGAGCGTCAGTTCGACGGTGACTTCGGGATGCAGCGCGCGATAGCGCGAGATCGCCGGCAGCACGTACTGCTGACCAATACTTGCGAAGCTGTGCATGCGCAGCGCCCCGACCGGGCGTTCGTGCGCGCAGCTCGCTTCTTCTTCCGCGCTATCGACGTCCGCGAGAATCTGCGAGCAACGCTTGAGATACCGCTCGCCGGCGGGCGTGAGCGCGAGCCGGCGTGTCGAGCGGTTGAGCAGACGGGTGCGCAAGTGCGCTTCGAGTTCCGATACCGCGCGCGACATCGCGCCGGTGGTCGAATCCAGCGACTGAGCCGCGGCCGTGAAGCTGCCCGCTTCCACGACGCGCACGAACACCCGCATGTTTTGTAACGTATCCATCAGACCTTCTTGACCTTCTTGTTCGGTACAGAAACGATATTGTCCGCCTGTATGGGCGCGCCATTGTTGAGTGATCTGGAACGGAGGTTCCCCGCGCGTCCCATTAATGCGGCGCAATGACGCTCCTACAATCGGCCCCTGTCTTTGAAACAGCCGAGCGTTTGTCATGAGCCGCCAGCCTGCGATACATCGAGCGTTCGACTCGCGTCGGCGCGCGGAGATCATATGGCGCGCGGTCAGACGGGCGTTGCGCGACTGGCAGGGCAGCGACGGCGCGATCTGGCTCCATCTGCTGAAAACGGTCGCGGCTTGCTTGCTTGCCATGGGCATCTCCATGCTGCTGGACCTGCCGCAGCCGCGCATCGCGATGACGACGGTGTTCGTCCTGATGCAGCCGCTCTCGGGCATGGTGTTCGCCAAGAGCTTTTATCGCATCGTCGGCACTGCGGTGGGAATGGTCGCGGCGGTAGTACTGGGCGCCGTGTTCGTCCAGCAGCCCGAACTCTACATCCTCGGGATGACGGGGTGGGTGGCCGCATGTACGGCTGCCGCCATGAGGAATCGCCATTTTCGCTGGTACGGTTTCGTGCTTGCCGGCTACACGGCAGCGTTGATCGGCATTCCGCTCGTGATGCAGCCCAACGGTCTCTTTCTCGCCGCACTCGGCCGAGGCGCCGAAGTGGCCATTGGCATTCTCTGCTCGGGCATGGTCAGCGCGGTGATCGTGCCCCGGCAGTCGGGCTCGTTGCTCGGTCGAACCCTGCGCTCACGCTATCTCAATTTTACTGCGTTCGCTGCGGCGGTGTTGGCTGGGCGGCTCGAAAGGGGCGCATTCGAAGGGCGATTTGCGAGTCTCGTCGACGATGTCGTCGGCTTCGAGGCCACGCGTGCTTTCTCGTCTTTCGAAGATCCGACGATGCGCTCGCGCAGCGGCCTGCTTTCGCGTCTGAATTCCGAATTCATGGATGCCTGCGCGCGGCTGCATGCGTTGCGCCAGTTGCTCAAAAGACTGCACTGGCGCGACGCGGCGATCGCACCGCTCGCGCCGTATTTTGACGAACTCGCGGCGCTGCTCGCACAACGGCCTGGCCGCGACGAAAGCGATCGCGCCCATGCGCGGAGGGTCGCCGATGGGCTCGAGGCCTTCCAGCGCACGCTGCCGCGTCATGTGCGCGAGACGCGGCGGCCGCTCGAACATGCGCTGCCCGAAGCGCTGCCCGACTTCGACACCTCGGCCGAACTCATCTATCGCTTCACGACCGAGATCGTGCGCTACAGCCGCACCTGGGCAGCGCTCATGGAAGCGAGTCCTGCGCAGGCGCCGCGCGCCGCGCGCTACGTGCCTCGCACGAGCTGGTACGTGGTGGCGTTCACCTTCGTGCGTACGGCCGTGGTGGTGGCGTCGCTGGGCTGGTTCTGGGTCAAGACCGACTGGCCGAGCGGCGGCCTTGCGATGATCGCGGCGGCGCTCACGTGCGCGCTCACGTCGTCGGCGCCGAACGCGTCGCGCATGGCCGTGCAGATGGCGGTTGGCGCGGCCTTTGCCGCCGTGACGGGCTATCTCTTCACCTGCTACGTCTATCCCAATGTCGACGGCTTTCCGTTGCTCTGCGCGACACTCGTTCCGGTGCTCGCCATCGGCGCCTTTCTCGCCACCCGCTCGCGCATAGCGGGCTATGGCGTCGGCTTCTCGGTGTTCTTCTGTCTGCTGGCTGGTCCGGACAACGTGATCGTGTACACGCCGGATCTGCTGGTCAACAACGGCATCGCCGTCGTCGCCGCGATGCTGGTCGCCTCGCTCGCGTTCGCGGTGGTGTTTCCACCGCACATGAACTGGCTCGTCGAGCGCATGTGCGTGTCGTTGCGCGGCCAGGTCGTGCTGGCCAGCCATGGGGAACTCGATGGCCTCGGCCAGCGCTTCCAGTCCGGTACGCACGATCTGATGCACCGGTTGAGGCTCTTGCTGATCGGGCGCCGCCAGGCGCACCGGCGCGCGCTGCGCTGGATGCTCGTCACGCTCGAAGTCGGGCACGCCGTGGTCGATCTGCGCAACGAGGCGCACGCGGCAGCCTGGCTCGACCGTCATGACGCGCGCTGGCCTGCGGCTCTCGCGCGCGTTCAGGAGGACATCGCGCACCTTTTCCAGAACCCGGACGGGATTGCGCTCGACCACGCGCTCAGCGCCGTGCGCGCGGCGACCTGGATCGCCCAGGAGGCGCTCGCCACCGTGCATCACGAGCGGGAAAGGCGGCACGAGGCGCAACGGCTGCTGAGTCATCTGCACTTCATCCGCAGCGCGCTGCTCGACCGCGACGCGCCGCTCGGGCCGCTGGCGCGCCGTGCACGCCGTACGCTTGCGCCGCGCAGATCGTTGAAAACACAATGAACATGCGGGCCCCGCGCGATCTTGCTGCAGTCTGGAAATATGCCTTCCACCCCGACTCCTTAATCTATTCGACCCTGAGTCATATAGTCACATCACTGCTTCGCAGTAACCGTTAGCACTGGAGAGTAAAATGAAGTCCCTGAAGATCGCTGTTGTTGCCTGTTCGCTGTTTGCCGCCGCCGCTGCTTATGCACAGAACGAAGCACCGGCAGCAAGCGTCCCTCAGCAGGTTGCGCAGTCCGCTGCCCCGCAGGTAGCGCAAGCGCCCGCCCACCGCGAAATCGTAAAGCCGGCAAAGAAGGATGAATGCGTCGGCCCGGTCAGCTTCTGCAATATTTATTTCGGTAGCTGAGATCGAGAGCACGCCAGCCATGTGCAGGCGCACGCTGATATCTTGTGCCGCGACGCCTTCAAAAGGGCGCCGCGGCTTTGCGCATTGTGGCTGCTCAAAACACTGCAACAGTGTTTTGTGAAACTCGCAGTGCACGACCGCCGATGCAAGACCTGAAAATAGGCACCAGGCGATCAGAGAGTTTGTGGAGACTTTGATGTACGAAGACCGTATTCGTTGTGCCGCCTTGCGCGGGAAAATCACTTCGGCCGCCGAGGCGGCCCAACTCGTGCGCAACGGCATGCGCGTTGGCGCAAGCGGCTTTACGCGCGCGGGCGACACGAAGGCCGTGCCGCTCGAACTGGCGCGCCGTGCGCGCGAAGAGAAAGAGCCGCTGCGCATTACGCTGATGACGGGCGCCTCGCTCGGCCACGACGTCGATCGCATGCTGACCGAAGCGGGTGTGCTCGAGCGCCGTCTGCCGTTCCAGGTGGACGCCACGCTGCGCAAGGCGATCAACCGCGGCGAAGTGATGTTCGTCGACCAGCATCTTTCGGAAACCGTGGAGATGCTGCGCGCGAACCTGCTCGGCAAACTCGATCTCGCGATCATCGAAGCCGCCGCGATCACGGAAACCGGCGCGATCGTGCCGACCACGTCGGTCGGCAATTCGGCGAGCTTCGCGATTCTCGCGGAGAAGGTGATCGTCGAGATCAATCTCGCACAGCCGCTCGCGCTCGAAGGCCTCCACGACGTGTGGATTCCTGGCCGTCGCCCGCATCGCGATCCGTTGCCGATCGTGCGTCCGCAGGACCGTGTGGGTACGACCGCCATCGAGATTCCGCCGGAGAAGATCGCCGCCATCGTCATCACGAACGAAGCGGACAGCCCCTCGACCGTGCTGCCCGCCGACGAAGAAACCGCGCGTATTGCCGGCCACCTCATCGAATTCCTGCAGCACGAAGTGAAGCACGGCCGCATGAGCGCGCAACTGCCGCCGCTGCAGGCCGGCATCGGCACGATTGCGAACGCGGTGCTTTCGGGCTTCGTGGATTCGCCGTTCGAAGCGCTTACGATGTACTCCGAAGTATTGCAGGACTCGACGTTCGATCTGATCGATTCCGGCAAGATGGTATTCGCCTCGGGCGCATCGATGACGCTCTCCGCGCAACGCCAGGCTCAGGTGCTCGCCGAACTCGACCGCTATCGCGACAAGCTCGTGCTGCGTCCGCAGGAAGTGAGCAACCATCCCGAAGTGATTCGGCGCCTCGGCTTGATTGCGCTGAACACCGCGCTCGAATGCGACATCTACGGCAACGTCAATTCCACGCACGTGGGCGGCACGCACATGATGAACGGCATTGGCGGCTCGGGCGACTTCGCGCGCAATGCGTCGTGCGCGATCTTCGCGACCAAGGCGATTGCGAAGGACGGCCGCATTTCCAGCATCGTGCCGATGGTGCCGCACGTCGATCACAACGAGCACGACGTGGACGTGATCGTCACCGAGCAAGGCCTGGCGGATCTGCGCGGACTTGCGCCGCGCGAACGTGCGAACCTCGTGATCGAGCGTTGTGCGCATCCGCTTTATCGCGACCTGCTGCGCGACTACTATCGCGACGCACTCCAGTTCGGCGGCCAGACGCCGCACGATCTCGCACGCGCGTATGAAATGCATCTGCGTTTCAATCAAACGGGTTCGATGCTGCCTGAAGCGACGGGCGGACTCGTTGCGAACGCCTAAGGTCCACGGCGCTCGCTATTTAGAAGCACACAAAGACAAAGCGGGAGCACCGGCAACGGTGCTCCCGCTTTTCATTGATAGCGCAAATTCGCTACGCTCGTCGCACGAGGCGGATGATGAAGAGCAGAATGACCGCGCCGACAATGGCGGTAATGATCGAACTGATGATGCCGGCGCCGATATGAATGCCGAGCACCCCGGCAAGCCAACCGCCGATGAACGCGCCGACAATGCCGACAATGATATCGACGAACAATCCGAAGCCGCCGCCTTTGACGAGAACGCCAGCGAGCCAGCCTGCGATTGCGCCGATGATGAGCCAGGCAATGATGCCGTGTTGCATATGAGTAGACTCCCCTTGTTGGCGTGAACGAATCACGGTGAATGGAGCTTAGTCCAAGGGCGGATACGCGTCCATGAAACGCGGCCAGAATTGACAGTTCTTGAAAACCGCCGCCGATAGTTTCAAAAAAAGCAACGAATTAGAAATGCATTCGTAAGAAATGCCGGCCGATGCAATGCGCAAGGCTCATTCGGGCGCGATTTCGGGTTCCGCGGCGGTCCAGCTTATGCTCGAGACGCCTTTCTCCATGCTCAGGCGGTTCGCCAGGAGCTCCAGCTTCGACTGGTACTTCGGGTGCAGGCGCATCGTCGCCGTCACGCGCAGGCGCGGCGGATCGCCGGCCAGGTCCTCGCTCGTGAGGCTCTGGAACGAAAGCGGCGTGGAGTACAGAGAGTTCGAAAGCAACGTGCGGATATGGATTTCATCCTCTTCGCGGCAAACCACCGTAAGCACATAAGCGCGCACGAGATCCGCATTCGAAACAGGCGACGCGTTGATGATGCGGCTCACCTCGCGCAGCACGGTATTCGTGAGCAGCACGACAGCGGTGCCGGCCACCGCCGGGCCGTAATGGCCCGCTCCGCACAGCACGCCCACGGCCGCTGAGCACCATAGCGTCGCCGCGGTATTGATGCCCTGAATCGAGCCCTTCTCGCGCATGATGACGCCGCCGCCCAGAAAGCCCACGCCGGAGACGACATAGGCCGCGATCTGCGTCACGCCGGTCGAGCCATTGCCGGTCAGCACGCCGAGCGTGACGAACAAACATGCGCCGCTGGCGACGAGCGTGATCGTGCGCAGACCGGCCGTGCGTTGGCGAATCTGGCGTTCGAGGCCGATGGCGACGCCGCAGGCGAACGCCGCGAGAAGGCGCAGGGCGAATTCGAGAGTCATCGTTTTGTCATCAAAGCGCAGGGCGGCCGCACGCCAGGCGGCTCTCGCGCGAGGCGTCGGGATGCATCGCAGCACGCCCCGGGGGCCCGTGGATCATACGCGCGACGGGGCTTTGCGCCAAGCTGTCCGCGCTGTCATGTTCGAGTCAGGATCAGGCCACGGCTCGTCGGCGAAACTACCCTCATTCGTATGGAGATGGGAAGGCAGGTCGAATGAACGGGAGTTTCTGATGGATACGCTGCGCAATATGCGGGTCTTCGTGCGAGTGGTGGAGTCCGGCAGCTTCACGCGCGCTGCGGCGAGCGAAACGATGACGACGGCGCAGGTCTCGCGCGCGGTCACCGACCTGGAGTCACGGCTACGCACACGGCTTCTCAACCGGACCACGCGGCGCATGTCGCTGACCGAAGCGGGCGAGCGTTACTTCCAGAGCTGCAAGCGCATTCTTGCCGACATCGAGCAGGCCGAAGCGGAAGCCGCTGCTGCGCACGCGAACCCCGCGGGCAAGCTGCGCGTGTACGGCGGCACGAGTTTCGGGCAGCACTATGTGATGCCGCTCATCGCGCGCTATCAGCAGCATTTGCCGGAGGTCTCGGTCGATCTCACCATCGCGCAGCAGATGCCGGACATCATCGAGGAGGGCTTCGATGTCGCGGTCGTGGTGGCCGCCGAACTCGAGGACTCCGCGCTGATCTCCCAGCATCTGGGCAGCACCGCTGCCATTCTCTGCGCTTCGCCTGCGTACTTGCGCACGCGCGGCGAGCCGCAATCGTTCGATGACCTCGAAGCGCATACCTGTCTGCACCTGACCGATGCGAGCCTGCCCGCCGGCCAATGGGTTTCCGAGGGACCGCTTGGCGAGACCTTCCGGCATACGGGCGTGACGCCGTTCCAGGTGAACAATCCCGAAGCGCTTGCGCTCGCCATACGCGAAGGCATGGGCATTGGCCCGCTGCCGGTGCCGGTTGCGCTGCCCGGTCTCGCCGACGGCACGCTGGTGCGCGTGCTGCCCACGCACACCCTGCAAAAGCTCAACATCTACGCGCTGTACGCTTCGCGTCGCTATCTGGATGCGAAGATCCGCACCTTCGTCGAGTTTCTGCGCGAGAAGGTGCCGCTCGTCCTTGCCGAGCAGGAGGCCGCGCTCGCCACCTGCGACGAGCCGCTTCGCGAAATGGATGCACACGCGGGCCCGCGAGGCACGCGTGCGCGCAGCGGTCGGGGCCGCGGTCACAACACGCACGACCTGGAGCGCCTGCGTCTTGTGAACTGAAGCAGTTAAAGAAGTCTTCGCGAAGCGCGAGTGTGTTACGGCGCGTTTCGCGGCTGCGGATTTCCGGCGCTTCGCGACGCTACAGCGCCGATCTATCTGCGTTCCCGCGCGCTTTCGCGCGTCTCGCGCATTGCCTGTCAATTTCGCCATATTGGCGACAGCGACCTGCCACCGCCATTGCCTATGATGCGGCACCCGCTGGATGAATGCGTCGCCGTCTCAACCCCTCGCCTGAGTTGTCCGAAACACTGACATGTGGATTGTCAATCTCGCGCTGAAGCGACCGTACACGTTCATCGTGATGGCCATCCTGATCGTGCTGGCCACGCCGTTCGTGCTCATGTCGATGGCCATCGACGTGCTGCCGAACATCAACATCCCGGTCATCAGCATCATCTGGTCGTACAACGGTTTCTCCGCGAAAGACATGGCCGATCGCATCACCTCGGTCAACGAGCGCAGCTTGACGACCACGGTGAGCAATATCGAGCACATCGAGTCGCAGTCGCTGCCCGGCATCGCGATCATCAAGCTGTTCCTGCAGCCTGGTGCGAGCCTGCAAACCGCGATCGCGCAGGCCGTTGCATCGGAACAGGCGCAGGTGAAGCAGATGCCGCCCGGTGCGACGCCCCCGCTCGTCATCAGCTATTCGGCCTCGAGCATTCCGGTGATCCAGCTCGGCCTGTCCAGCAAGTCGATGAGCGAGCAGGCGCTCGCCGACGTCGCGATGAACTTCCTGCGCCCGCAGCTCATTACGATTCCCGGCGCGCAGGTGCCTTACCCGTATGGCGGCAAGACGCGCGTGATTTCCGTGGACCTCGATACGCGCGCACTCATTTCGAAGGGCCTCACGCCCGCCGATATCGTCAATGCCGTCAACGCGCAGAACCTGATTTTGCCGACGGGCACGGCCAAGCTCGGGCAAACCGAATATCGTGTGGACACCAATGCATCGCCCGATACGCTTGCCGGACTCAACCGCATTCCCGTGCAGACGGTAAACGGCGCGACCACGTATCTCGGCGACGTGGCGCATGTGCGCGACGGCTTCACGCCGCAGACCAATGTCGTGCGCCAGGACGGCCAGCGCGGCGTGCTGATGTCGATCCTCAAGAGCGGCGACGCCTCGACGCTGCAGGTGGTGGGCGCCCTCAAGGACCTGCTGCCGAAGGCACGCGACACGCTGCCCGCCGACCTCGTCGTCAAGCCGCTCTTCGACCAGTCCGTCTTCGTTTCCGCCGCCGTGCAGGGCGTGGTGCGCGAAGCGCTCATCGCGGCCGCGCTCACCGCGGCGATGATCCTGCTCTTTCTCGGCAACTGGCGCAGCACGCTCATCATCGCGGTGTCGATCCCGCTGTCGATTCTCTCTTCGATCATCGCCCTCTATGCGCTTGGCGAGACCATTAACATCATGACGCTCGGCGGCCTTGCGCTCGCTGTCGGCATATTGGTGGACGACGCCACGGTTACGATCGAAAACATCGAGCGGCACCTGCATCTGGGCGCGAAACTGCACGACGGCATTCTCGAAGGCGCGGGCGAAATCGCGGTACCCGCACTCGTCTCGACGCTGTGCATCTGTATCGTGTTCGTGCCGATGTTCTTCCTCACCGGTGTAGCGCGCTTTCTGTTCGTGCCGCTCGCGCAAGCCGTGGTGTTCGCGATGATCGCGTCGTACATCCTCTCGCGCACGCTGGTGCCGACGCTCGCCATGCTGCTCTTCGAGGGCCACGATCCCACCGCGCATGCACAGCGCGCCCAAGGCTCGCTCTTCGCGCGCATACACTGGCGCTTCAATCATGCGTTCGAGCGCTTGCGCGCCAATTACATCGCGCTGTTGAGCCTGCTGCTCGCGCGCCGCAAATTCTTTGGCGGCACCTTCCTCGCGTTTTGCCTGCTTTCGCTCGTCCTCGTGTTTTTCCTTGGCCGCGACTTCTTTCCTTCAGTCGATGCGGGCAATATTCGTTTGCACATGCGCGCGCCAACGGGTTTTCGCATCGAGGAAACCGCGCGCCTGGCTGACCAGGTGGAGCAGGTGGTTCGCGAAGTCGTGCCGGCCGATCAACTCGAAACGATCGTCGACAATCTCGGCCTGCCCTATAGCGGCATCAACCTCTCGTATAGCAATGCGGGGACGATTGGCACGCTCGACGGTGAAATCCAGATCGCGCTGAAGCCCGATCACGATCCCTCGCGCATTTATATCGACAAGCTGCGGACCTTGCTGCCGCAACGCTTCCCGGGCGTCGAGTTCTTCTTCCAGCCCGCCGACATCATCACGCAGATTCTGAACTTCGGTCAGCCCGCGGCGATCGACGTGCAGGTCGTGGGCGCGAACCTGAATCAGGACATGGCGCTTGCGAGCACGCTGCTCAAGCAGGTGCGGCAACTGCCGGGCGCTGTCGATGCGCACATCGAGCAGCGTAACGACGAGCCCGCGCTCACGCTCGCCATGGACCGCACGCGTATGCAGCAGTTGAACCTGAGTCCGCAAAACGTTGCGCAGGACGTGCTGATCGCGCTTTCGGGCAGCACCCAGACCTCTCCTGCGTTCTGGGTGAGCCCGCAAAACGGCGTGGAATATCCGCTCACGGTGCAAACGCCGCAGTATCGCGAGACCTCGATGAACGAGGTGATGGGCACGCCCGTTTCCGCACGCGCGACGAATCCCAATGCGCCGCTGCAACTCGTGAGCAACCTCGTGCAGCTCAATCCGCATAGCGGGCCGGCCATCGTCACGCACTACAACATCCGTCCCGTGATCGACCTGCTCGTGAGCGTGGGGGGCAGCGATCTGGGCTCCGTGGGCGTGAACATCAACGACATCATCCGGCATGTGCAGGCGCACGCGCCGCGCGGCACGACCATCACCATGCGTGGGCAGATCGGCACGATGCGTTCGTCGTACGTGGGTCTGGGCGTCGGCATTGCGATGGCGGTGGTGCTCGTGTATTTGCTGATCGTCGTGAACTTCCAGTCGTGGGCCGATCCGCTCATCATCATCAGCGCGCTGCCCGCCGCGCTCGCGGGCATTGCGTGGATGCTGTTCATCACCGGCACGCACTTGAGCGTGCCCGCGCTCACCGGCGCGATCATGACCGTGGGCGTCGCGACCGCAAACAGCATTCTCGTGGTCTCGTTCGCGCGGCAGCGTCTTGCCGCCGGCGCGTCGCCGCTCGCCGCCGCGCTCGAAGCCGGCGCCACCCGCATACGCCCGGTGCTGATGACGGCGTTCGCCATGATGATCGGCATGGTCCCGATGGCGCTCGGCCTCGGCGAAGGCGCGGAGCAGAATGCGCCGCTCGGACGCGCGGTGATCGGCGGCCTGCTGTTCGCTACGGTCTCCACACTATTGTTCGTACCCCTGATGTTTGCGACCGTGCATACCCGGCTCGCCCACCGCGCCGCCGCGAAACGCGAGCGCGAGGCGCAGCGCCGGGCTACGCGAGGCGATACCCGTTAAGTCAAATTGGCCGAAGACATGAACGAACCTCACCACCATTCATCTCTCGACATCACCGTGGGCAGCGAGCAGGGCATGGACCTGCCGGCGCGCGGCCAGGCCGGCAAGCGCGCACGTTTTGCGCTGATCGTGGTTGCGCTGCTGCTGGCTGCGGGCGCCACGCGCACGATCGTGTCGAACCTCATGAACGGCCACCATCTCGCAGATGTCACGAAGCAGAACGCGAAGCAGTACGTGAGCGTGGTGCAACCGGTAGCGGCGGGCGCGGACGGCCGCATCGTGCTGCCGGGCACGCTGCGCGGCTTTGTCGAAGCGCCGATCTACTCGCGTGCGAACGGCTACGTGCGGCGCTGGTACGCCGATATCGGCGCGCACGTGCAACAAGGGCAGTTGCTCGTGGAGATCGATACGCCCGAGATCGATCAGGAACTCGCGCAGGCGCAGGCGCAGCGCGATCAGGCCGCCTCGACGCTCGCTCTCGCAAAGACCTCGTTCGATCGGGCGCAGCAATTGCGCCAGCGCGATGCGGTCTCGCAGCAGGAACTCGACGACCGCCAGGGCGCCTTCAACACCGACCAGGCGAATCTCGCCGCCGCCGATGCGAACGTGCGCCGCCTCACGGAGATGAAGTCGTTCCAGCGCATCGTCGCACCGATCACGGGCATTATCACGCAGCGCAACGTCGATATCGGCGACCTCGTGAACGCGGGCAACGGCGGGGCGGGTCATGCGCTCTTTTCGATTGCGCAGTCCGACCCGCTGCGCCTCTACCTCGACGTGCCGCAGACCTATGCGCAGCAGGTGGCGGTCGGCCAGCACGTGAGCGTGACCGAACAGGAGCTGCCGGGCCTGACGTTCGACGGCACCGTCACGCGCACGGCGCAGGCCATCAACGTGGCCACGCGCACGCTGCAGGCCGAAATCTCGCTGCCCAACCATGACGGCAAGCTGCTGCCCGGCGCGTACGTGCAGGCCGCCTTGCAGACCGACGCGAAGGGCCTGCTCACGGTGCCGGGCAACACGCTGCTGTTCCGCTCGGAAGGTCCGCGTCTTGCAGTCGTCGATGCGGATGGCAAGATCAAGCTCAAGCCGGTGGAAATCGCGCAGGACCTCGGGCAGACGCTCGAAATCAGCCGCGGGCTCGCGCCGACCGATCGCGTCGTGCTCAACCCGAGTGACTCGATTGCGGATGGCGACAGCGTCGTCGTGGTCGCGCCGAACAAGACCGAAGCGGCGCACGAGGCCGCCAGGCGGAGCGCGACGTGACGATGCGGAATAACACGCGGCAACGGCCGCTCGCTTGCGTCACGGCGCTGGGCGCGCTCGGTCTCGCGGCTTGCACCGTGGGCCCCGACTATCACGCGCCGCAAACGCAAAGCCCCTCGGCCTGGCGCGTCGATTCCGCCGATTCATACTGGCATGCGGCGCAGCCTTCGCATGCGCCGCTCGATCCGCAGTGGTGGAAAGCATTCGACAACGCCGAACTCGACAGTCTGGAAACCGCGGCGCTCGCCGAGAACCAGACGCTGCGCGTGGCCGCCGCGCACTACGCGCAGGCACGCGCGACGCTGGCTTCGGTGTCGTCGCAGCAAAGCCCGCAGGTCGGGCTCGACGCGGGCCTCGCGCGCGAGCGCATTTCCGCGAACCGGCCGCTCACGAACTACGCGACGCCCAACACGTCGACCGTGCAGAACCAGGTCACCGTCGGCGCGACCGTGAGTTACGAGCTGGATCTGTTCGGACGCATCCGGCGCATGGTGGAGTCGGCGCAGGCGTCGACGCAGCAGGCCGGCGACGATCTCGTCAACGCGCGTCTCGTGCTCACCGCCGAGCTCGCTACCGACTATTTCGCCATGCGCGAACTCGACAACGAGATCGACGTGGTGAACCGCTCGGCGCAACTGCAGCAAAAGGCGCTCGACTTCGTGACCGCGCAGCACGATCTCGGCGCGGTTTCGGGTCTCGAACTGCTGCAGCAAAAGGCCCAGCTTGCGGCGACGCAAACTGAGGTGCATCTGCTCGAAAACCAGCGACAGCAGGAGCAGAACGCCATTGCCGTGCTGGTCGGCAAGCCCGCGCCCGAATTCACGATCGCGCAGAAGGTGACGCCGCTGCCGGTGCCGGCGCTTCCCACCGGGCTGCCGAGCGAGCTGTTGCAGCGGCGGCCCGACGTGGCCTCGGCCGAGCGGGCGATGGCCGCGGCCAATGCGCAGATCGGCGTGGCACGTTCCGCGTACTTTCCGGACATCACCCTTTCGCCCACTTTCGGCTGGGAATCGACGCGTTTTGGCGGCCTTTTCTCCGTGCCGAGCCTGATGTGGTCGGTGGGCGCGACGGCCAGCGAGGTGCTGTTCGACGGCGGCAAGCGCGCGGCGGGCGTGGATTTCGCCCAAGCGGGCTACGAGTCGGCGCAGGCGTCTTATCGTCAGACCGTGCTCACCGCGTTCCAGGAGGTGCAAAATGCGGTAACGGGCCTTTCGGTGCTGGAACGTGCCTCGACCGACGGTCAGTCGGCCGTGGACGACGCACGCAAGTCGTTCGAACTCGCCAACGACCGCTATCAGGGCGGCCTCGTCGCGTTCATCGACGTGCTCAACGCGGAGCAGCAGTTGCTTGCCAGCGAGCGCCAGGAAGTGCAGATTCACGGCCAGCAGGTCGCCACGGTGGTCTTTCTCGCGAAGGCGCTGGGCGGTGGCTGGAGCGCCGACGACCGCGAGCTGGCCTGCAGCGCGGGCACGTGCCGCGAAGTGCCGAAGGCCGAGGGCAGAAGCTGAGTCGCACGCAAGGGCTGAAAACGGGGCATACGAGAGCTACAAGAGGGCTTGAGCGGGCCCGGCACCAGGGTATATAAAAGCGCGCAACGGCGGTCGCGGGCCGCGTCGGCCGGCACCGCCAGGGCAGCGCGCGAAGAGGAGGGCGGGCATGAAAGTATTGGTAATCGAAGACGAGCGCAAGGTCGTCGACTACTTGCGTAGCGGACTCACGGAGCAGGGCTGGGTCGTGGATGTCGCCATGGACGGCGAGGAAGGCGCGTGGATGGCCACGGAGTACGACTTCGACGTGATCGTGCTCGACGTCATGCTGCCGAAGCTCGACGGCTTCGGCGTACTGCGCGCCGTGCGCACGAAGAAGGACACGCCGGTCATCATGCTGACGGCGCGCGACCGCGTGGACGACCGTGTGCACGGTCTGCGCGACGGCGCCGACGACTATCTCACCAAGCCGTTCTCCTTCCTCGAGCTCGTCGAGCGGCTGCGCGCGCTTACGCGGCGCGCACGCACGCAGGAGTCCACGCTGATTTCGGTGGGCGATCTGCAGGTGGATCTCATCAGCCGCCGCGCGACGCGTGACGGTGTGCGCCTCGATCTCACGGCGAAGGAATTCCAGTTGCTTTCGGTGCTCGCGCGTCGGCGCGGCGAGATTCTTTCCAAGACGCTCATCACCGAGCTGGTCTGGGACGTGAATTTCGAAAGCAATGCGAACGTGGTGGAAACGGCGATCAAGCGGCTGCGTGCCAAGCTCGACGGCCCGCACGCGGCAAAGCTGCTGCACACCATACGCGGCATGGGCTACGTGCTCGAAGTGCGCGAGGAAGGAGGCCAGACGTCATGAAACGCTCGATCTCGCTGCGGCTTTCGGCGATGTTCGCAGCGGTGTCGCTCATCGTGTTCACGCTCACGGGCGCGGGCCTCTTCTTCCTGATGCAGCGTCAACTCTTCAACGAGTTGCGCGAAACGCTCGACACGCGTGCGCGCATTGCGAGCCTGATCGTTTCGCACGCACCGGACGTGCAGAAGTGGGCCTTCGTGCAGGAAAAGCTGCGCGACCTCTCGCCTGCTGACAGCCGCATGCATTACTACGTCGAAGGCCCCGATCCGCGCTTTCGTTTCGGTACGCCCATCGTCGGCAAGGTCACCGGCGACGTCGGCCCGAATCATCTGCTCGTGCGCCCGCCCGGCTGCAGCTACGACATCATCACGACGACCTTTATCGTACCCGCGAGCGGCGACCGGCCTCAGGTGAAACTCGTGGTCGGCAGCGACTGCGTGCGCACCGAAGGCATGCTGCGGCGCTTCGGCATCGCGCTCGGCGTGCTGATCGCGCTGTCCACCATTGCAGTCGCGCTGCTGAGCCGCGCGGTGACGCGCTTCGGACTCGCCCCGCTCACGCGCCTCTCGCGCGAGGCCTCGCAGTTGAGCCCGTCGAACCGGCGCCAGCGTCTGCACTCGGACGAACTGCCCGAGGAGCTGCACGAACTCGCCACATCGTTCAATGGCGCGCTGGAGCGTCTCGACAAGGCCTACGAGCGGCTCGAATCATTCAACGCCGATGTGGCGCACGAGCTGCGCACGCCGGTGAGCATCCTGATTGGCCAGACCCAGGTGGCACTCACGCGCGACCGTTCGGTCGAACAACTGCAACAGACGCTGCAGTCGAATCTTGAGGAATTCGAACGATTGCGCGTGATCGTGAACGACATGCTGTTCCTCTCGCGCAGCGATCGCGGCGAACGCGCGACCGACCTCACGGAAGTGTCGTTGCGCTCGGAGATCGAACGCATGCTCGATTTTCTGGAGATGCCGCTGGAAGAGGCACAGCTGCGCGTGGAAGTGCAGGGCGATGCGCGGGCTTGGGTGAATACATCGCTGATCGGCCGCGCCGTGAGCAATCTGTTCGTCAACGCGATCCAGCATTCGCAGCCCGGTACGACGTTGCGCGCGACGGTCGCGCCGCAGAACGGTCACGTCGAGATCGCCGTGTCGAACCCCGGCGAGCCGCTCGATCCGGTCACGCGCGAGCATATTTTCGACCGCTTCTACCGCATTCAGGAGGCGCGCTCGAACAGCCACGAGAATCACGGGCTCGGGCTGTCGATCGTCAAGGCCGTGGCGGAAATGCACGGCGGCACGGTGTTCGTGCGCAGCGCGGACGGCATCAACACGTTCGGTTTTTCGGTTGCCGTGGACGGCGCCGAAACGCCCGAAGCGCCTGTTGCCGGTGTTGCACGCCAGGGCCGCGCCGGCGTGCCGCTGCACGTTTCGCCATAGCGCCGCGCTTAGACGGGCTCGTCTTCCACGGGCGTGCTTTCGTTTTCGATGTTGTGCTGGTCCTTGCGCAGCAGGTCCCAGCAGCTGATGAAAAGCGCGGCGACGAGCGGCCCGATCACGAAGCCGTTGATGCCGATGAGCGAAATGCCGCCGAGCGTCGAGATCAGCACGACCCAGTCAGGCAGGCGCGTGTCCTTGCCCACGAGCACGGGGCGCAGCACGTTGTCGACGGTGCCGATCACGACGGAGCCGAAGACGATCAGCCCGACGCCCTTCGCCACCGCGCCCGTGGAAAGGAAGTAGATCGCAATGGGCCCCCACACGAGCGCCGCGCCCACGGCGGGCAACAGCGAGAGCAGCATCATCACGAAGCCCCACAGCAGCGCCCCCTGAATGCCGAGCACCCAGAGCGCGATACCGCCCAGGCCGCCCTGCACGACCGCCACGGCCACGTTGCCCTTCACCGTTGCGCGGATCACCGTCGTGAACTTGCGCATGAGATGCAGCTTGTGCTGCTCGTCGAGCGGAATGGCGTCGCGTACGAGCCGCGAAATTTCGCGGCCGTCGCGCACGAGGAAAAAGAACAGATAGAGCATCACGCCGAAACTCACCAGAAATTGCAGCGTGTTCTGCCCGAAGGAGAAAGCACGCGTGGCGACGAACTGGCTGATCTCTGCGGCGCCCGCCGAAAGGCGCTGCTGCAGCCCGGGCAGATCCATGAGGTCGTAGCGCGCTAGCAGGTTCTGAATCGACTCGGGCATGGCATGGACGATCTGCGTGAAGTAGGCGCCGAAGTCGAGGCTGCCGCTTCGCACCCCCTGATAGGCCAAGGCGACCTGCTGCACCAGCGTGGCCGTCACCAGCGTGAGCGGAAAGATCACGATGACGAGGCAGATGGTGAGCGTAATGAGCGCGGCGATATTGCGCCGCCGCCCGAGCCGGGCAACGAGCCGGCGCTGCACGGGCTGGAAGATCAATGCAAGTATGGCGCCCCAGAGCACCGTGCTGAAGAACGGCGCGAGGATGAAGCAAAGCGCGATGGACACCGTGAACAACAGCAAATAGAACGATGTCTGGTGAAGCTGCTTGTTGCCTTCCATGTGCGATGGATTCCAGTTAAAGCGGCAGGCGGACGAACGGCGGCATCGTCCGATGATACCGGCAAGGCCGCGCGGGCCGTCGGGCGCAGCGCGCCCAGGGGTTCACTGTGCGCCCACCAGCCGCACGCGCGTGATTTCCGAAGGCGCGCCAAGGCGCTTGGGCGGCCCCCAGTAGCCCGTGCCGCGGCTCGTGTAGACCCATAGGCTGCCGAGTTTTTCGAGGCCCGCCGTGAACGGCTGCTGCAGCCGCACGAGGAAATTCCACGGGAAAATCTGGCCGCCGTGCGTGTGGCCGGAGAGTTGCAGCGTGAAGCCCGCATCGACGGCGGCGTGGGCCGTGCGCGGCTGGTGCGCGAGCAGCACGCGCGTGTTGACGTCGGCGGGCGCGCCGCGCAGCGCTTCGGCCGGATCGCTGCGGTGCGCGGGATCGAACTGGCCGCCCGTGTAGTCGGTCACGCCGGCCAGCACGAGCCGCGCGCCGCCATGCTCGATCACCACATGCTGGTTCATCAGCACCGTGAGGCCGATGCGGCGGAACTCGGCAATCCAGGCGTCCGCGCCCGAGTAGTACTCGTGGTTGCCGGTCACGAGATACACGCCATGATGCGCGTTGAGCTTGCCGAGCGGCGCGGTGTGCGCGGCGAGATGCGCCACGCTGCCGTCCACCACGTCGCCCGTGATAGCGACCACGTCGGCGTCGAGCTGGTTCACGGCGCGCACGATGGCGTCGACGTAGCCGTGCTTGATCGTCGGGCCGACGTGGATGTCGCTCAGTTGCACGATCGTGAAGCCGTCGAGCGCGGCGGGCAGGCCGCGAATCGGCACCTCGACGTTGCGCACGCGCGCACGCCGCCGCGCGTTGAAGAAGCCGAACCCGGAGGAGAGGAACGCAAGCGCGATCACCGCGGCGGCGCTCACGGTGCGCCAGCCCGCGAGATCGATGGCTTTGGGCCACAGTGCCTCCACGGTCATGGCCGAGGCGAGCACGATGTCGCGCGCGATCGTCAGCATGAGCAGCGACGAGAAGAAGCCCATGGCGAGCATGCCGATCCAGGCGAGGCGGTCGCCGAGCGGCTGGCGCTTGAAGCGCCGCGCGAGCATGCCGGGCGGGATGAACAGCACCGAGAGCACGAGCCACAGCACGGCGAGCCACTTGCCGGCGGCTGGCACGCTCAGGTCGGGAATCAGGCGAAAGCCGACATAAACATGCAGCAGCACGCCGATGGCGATGAAGCGGACCAGAAAGGAGAGTCGGGGCATGGCGGCGCGAACGGATGGGAGCGGACCGGCGTGGGCTGGCGTGCCGGGCTCGGCGCGCTGCAGCAAAGCCCAACCATCGAGGCCCGGTCGAAACCCGGCCGACCGGGCAGTAGAGGTAGGCTGCGTTGCATTTTACCGGCGCAGCAGACTTCGTGCCGATAGACGGCGGCGGATTGGGGTTTGCGCGCTGCGATGCATCATCGACGGCTTTCCCTATCGTGCATCGACATACATGCATGCGTGTATGCGTAGGCCTTGACGCTTTCCCGCCTCCGACTGTGGCAGTGCGGCATTACCCTGGATTGCCACCGCGATCTCACCCGTCGCACTATGTTCCCGTTGGGGCCGAGCGCACTCTATTAAACGTCCATTGAATCGGCCCTTGCGATGGACTATGCTCGAAATGAGGCCCGCGTGGTTTCGGGCGCTCTGGGGGAGACGGATCATGAAAGGAATCCGGCCGGTCGCACATGGGCTGCATGAGGGTTTGCATGGTCGTCACGTCGGGCACGAAGGCAGCCATGTCATGCTGCCGATGGTCGTTCTGTCGATCATGGCCATCGCGCTGTATATCGCGGTCAAGAACATCGACATTCTCGAAATTGGCCGAAGCGCGTTGTTCGATGTCGTGATGGTGTTCGTCGCGCTCGGTATTGCGGGTATGTTTGGCGTGCTGGGCGCCTGGCTGCGATCCCGCACCACCGACGAACCCGCCGAAGGCTTCTGCTTCGTCGGCGCGCTCATCGGCGCGGCGGTGTTCTACATCGCACTGCTCACCTGAATCGCCTGTTTGTCGTTTCTGTTGATTCGCAATCCTGCGGGAGGCGAGGGCGGGCGGCGGCCGGATTCGCGCCATGCGAAACTGTGTGCTTTCCCGCTCGATAGAAGCACTCCCGATGTTCGATCTTTTCGACGATACGCCTGCCCCTGACGTGGCATGGCATCCGTCATGGCTCGCGCCAGAGGCGGCCGCCGAGGCGCTCGCGCGCATCATCGCCGAGGCCGACTGGCGCCAGGAACGTATTCGCACGCCCGGCGGCTGGGTGGACCAGCCGCGCCTCACGGCCTGGCAGGGCGACGAAGGCGCGGTGTACGTCTATTCAGGCATCCGAAACATCCCGCAGCCGTGGACGAGCCAGGTAGCCGAGCTGCGCGACGCCATCTCTGCGCTTTGCGGCGTTCGCTTCAACAGCGTGCTGCTCAACCGTTACCGCACGGGAACGGACAGCATGGGCTGGCACGCGGACCACGAACCCGAACTCGGCCCCGAGCCGGTGATTGCCTCGCTGAGCCTCGGTGCGACGCGGCGCTTCGACTTGCGCCACAACGCGACGGGCGTGGTGCGTTCTTTTCAGCTGACGAGTGGCAGCCTGCTCGTGATGCAGGGCAAGACCCAGGCGCAATGGCGGCATCGCGTGCCGAAGGAGCCCGCCGTGAGCGGCGAACGCGTGAACCTCACGTTTCGCGTGGTCACGCCGGGTTTGCGGAAATAGACGTCTAGATCGCTGTGGAAGGGTATTAAATCGCCGATGTTCAGTGCGCGGACTACGCTCGCGCGAGTGGCTGCGCACTAAAAATAAAATAAGAATTTATGCGCATAAACGCCAACTCGGCATTTGCGCAGCGATCAGCCGTCCTGGCCGAGCCGGCGCCGCACGATTGCGACGAGACGCTCCAGCGGCAAACTCGAGCCCGCGAGCGCGCTCACCTCGGAATAGTGCTCGCGCGCGATGTCCGTGAGCACCTGGCCGGGCGGCGCTTCGACCAGCACGCTTGCGCCCGACTCGATCATGACGGTGAGCGCGTCGTACCAGCGCACCGTGTAGCGCATATTGGTGGCGAGATCGGCGCGGACGGCGTCGGCGGTGTAGAGGGGCCTGCCGCCGCGATTGTCGACGTAGACGCTGCGCGGCGTACGAAACGGTATGTCGCGCGCCCACTCGGTGAGCGCATCGGCGGCATCGGCCAATAGTTCGCAATGCGAAGGAACGGCCACCGCGAGCCGTTGCGCCTTGCGCGCGCCAGCGGCGAGCGCGCGGGCCGCGAAGGCTTCGAGCGCGCCGTCGGCGCCGGCCACGACGATCTGGCGCGGCGCGTTGACGTTCGCCGCGTACACTCGCTCGCCGCCTTCGCGCGCATGCGCATCGGCGAGCGTTTCGACCTGCGTCTCGCTCAGCCCCGCGACGGCCGTGAGGCCGTAGCCCGAGGGCCACGCGTTTTCCATCAACTCGGCGCGTTTGCGCACCATCCGCAGTGCGTCGCCAAACGCCAGGGCCTTGCAGCTTACCGCGGCCGCATAGGCGCCCACGGAAAGCCCTGCACTGAATTGCGGCGCGAGTCCTTCGTGCGCGAGCGCACGCGCCACGGCCACGCCCGCGACCACGAGGCCGATCTGAACGGCAATCGTGGAGCGTAAGGCGTCGTCGCTATCGAGCGTGAGGACGTCGAAGCCGAGTACCGCCGACGCCTCGTCGAGCGTGGCCCGCACGGCGTCGTGTTGCGGCAGCCTGTGGAGGAAGCCGGCGTTTTGCGCGCCCTGGCCCGGAAAGAGCAGGGCGAGCGTCATGCGGCTTGCCACGGGTCGGCGACAAGTCGCGCGCCGCTGGAAGCGCGCGCGAGCACGCGCGGCTTGTGGGCAGCGAGTTCGACGAGCGCGACACCGCCTGCGGGCGTTTCGAGTTGCGCGTCGATGCGTGTGTCTGCGCGGCTGGCGGCCTGCGCGAGCGTCTGCGCAAGCGACTCGATCGCCGCGCGTGAGACGCGTTGCGGCAGGCGAATCAGGATGTCGAGATCGCTCGATGCGGTGAGGGTGGGTACGCCCGTGGCGAGTTCGAAGCCGGCGCTGCCCGTTGGGCCCCAAACGTAACTGCGCAATGGCGAGGCGCCCGTGCGCAGGGTAGCAAGCGCGATGAACGCAGGCAATGCGCGGCGTGCGCGAAGCGGCTCAACGCCGAGCAGATCCTCCGGACTGGCGGATGATTCGATATCCTCAGTATTGAGCCAGGTGCCGAAGCGCTCCGAACGTACGCTGCCGCGCACGCCCACAGCCACGAAACCCGCCGCCGCGCACGTGCGCCGCACGACCACCCAGGGCGCGCGCGCAAGCGCGCCGCGTACCCAATCCGGCTCGTCGCCTGATGGGGTATGGCGCGCGATGCGCAGCAGGTCGTGCGCGCGCCAGCGCGTGTCGTCCACGCGCGGCGCGTCGGCAGCGAACGGCGGGGCGGCGCACACGCGCATCAGCTGGCGCCCCACTGTTGCGCGAGGCGCTTGCGCACCTCGATCGATGCCGCACGCGTACGCTGCGCCGACGCGCCTTGCAGACGATGCGCGAGGCCGCTCTTGTCGCCGCGTGCTTCCCGCACCCTCTGTGCGAGCACATCGCGCACGCGTGCAATCTGCGCATCGCTCGGCACGTCGGCATCGACGCCTTCGATCAACTCGTCGAGCAGACCGAGCTTCGCGAACGAAGCCATCGAATACGACATCGGCACGATCTTTTCGCCCAACTCGTCGAGGTCCTCGACGCTGCGCCGCGTGACCCGCGCCGCCGCTTCCTTGCCCATGGCGTGGACCATCGTGCCGGGCGCGTCGAGCGCGACGATGCGGTTGGCCTGATAGCCGTGCGCGAGGAACGCGCCCGACATGGCGGGCCCGACGATCAGCGCCACTACGGGATGCCCCGCGAGCCGCGCGCTCGCGTAGGCGTCCACGGCCGAGGCGCAGGCGAGGTGAATGCCGAGCATCTCCTCGCGATAGCCGTAGGCCTGGCTCTTCACATCGACGATCGCAATGATGGGGCGGCGCTTGCCGCTCGCGGCGTCCTCGGCAATCGCTTCGCGCACCGCCTTCGCGAGACGCCAGCCCTGTTCGAGGCCCACCACGTTGTCGCGCGCACGCGGAAAGCGGTTCGCGGGATCGGGTGCGACGGTGATGAAGCGCGCGGTCTCGTCGTCGAGCGGCGCGTCGGCGTATTGCACGCACGCGCCTTGTGTGTCTACGCCCGCGAGGGCGCGCAGCCAGCGTACGCCGCGGCTCGTCGTCGTGTCGTTCATGCGTTTTCTCCGCGCAGGTTCAGGAGCGAAGCGGTGAACACCGCACGCATCGTTTCTGGGGTGACGCTGGCGGGATCGATCTGCGCGAGTTTCGCGAGCGTGGCATCCACATCCGCCGAGCGCGGCGTGTGGGGCGCGCCTTGTGCAAACGCCGCGCGCACGGCGGCGCGCACGTCGTCCACGGCGTCTTCGACGAGCGCATCGGCGAAACCGGTTTGCGCGCGCTGCTCGCCGCCGATCAATTGCCACACCTGACGGCGATCGCTCGAATCGAGTTCCTCGATGCCGGCTTCCTGCTCGATGACCTCAGGGCCATTCATGCCGAGGCGGCCTTGCTTCGTCATCACGAGCGTCGAACACAGGGCCGCCGCGAGCGACATGCCGCCAAAACAACCCACCATGCCCGCGATCACGCCGACCACGGGCACATGCGCGCGCAAGGCGACGATGGCCGACTGGATCTCCGCAATCACAGCGAGGCCGAGATTGGCCTCCTGCAAACGCACGCCACCGGTTTCGAACAGGATGACGGGCCGCACGATCTTGCCGCGCTCGCAGTCGGCGAGCGCCAGTTCGAGTGCGGCGGCGATCTTGCTGCCCGACACTTCGCCGATGCTGCCGCCCTGGAATGCCGATTCGATCGCGGCTACGACAGCGGGCTGCCCGTCGATGGTGCCGCGCGCGATCACTGCGCCGTCGTCGGCCTGGCAGACGATGCCCTGCAACGGCAGCCACGGCGATTCGATACGGTCGAAGGGCCCAAGAAGTTCTCGGAACGTGCCCGCGTCCAGCACGGCGGCCGCGCGTTCGCGCGCGCTCAGTTCGATGAAGCTCTCGCGCAGCAGCGCGCCGGGCATCGGTTGATTCGTGCTGCTCATGACTGCGCCTCCTGCGCGGCTTCCACGGCTTCCGCGAGACGGAGCGCCACCACGCCGGGCGTGGCGCCGAAGTCGTTGATCTCGATGAGCGCCGCGCCGTCGTAGCGCGTGAAGAAGCGGTCGAGCACGCTCTTCCAGATGTGGCTATAGCCGTCCACGCTCGTATGCACGACCACGCGTGCCTGCATGTCGCTCGCGGGCTGCAGCAGCACTTCGAGATCGCCCGAGCCCACCACGCCCACGTGGGCGCGCGTCGTCACGGCGCGTTGCGCCGGATAGTCGAATGTCAGTTGTTCCATGAAACCGTCCTCCCGCCCATGCGGTGCTGAACCAGTCTGTCGATGAAAAGCGTCGCGGCAAGCAGATCGGCCGCGCCACCCGGCGATGCGTTGAGTGCGAGCAACGCGCGTTCGAGCGCATCGAACGCGGCGCGGCCGGCTTGCGTGGCAAGGCCGCCCGCGTCCCGTACGCGCTGCGCGCCCGCTCGAGCGGCCTCGCGCCCGGCGAGCCCCGAGCGATGCAGCACGCAGGTGTCGTCGAGCGAGGCCATGATCGCGAGCAAGGCGTCCACGCGCGCGTGGGCTTCGTCGTGGCCTCGCGCGCGCGCGGCGTGCAGTGCGGGCAGGCCCACGCGCACGACATGCGGAAAACCCTCTTGCGCTTCGCTGCGCGCACCGCCTACGTTGTAGCGCTGACGCACGCGCTCGCCGTTGCTTTGCACGGGCTGCGCGAGCAGGTCGTCGAAGCGCGCGATCTGTGCAGCCGTTTCGCAGATGTGCGCCGCGTGGGCAAATTCGCTGTCGCTGCTTTGCGGCGTATGCACGATCGCCGCGCCCGCCACCAGCAGACCGACAATCCAGATCGCGCCGCGATGCGCGTTGCTGCCTTGCGTCGCGCGCATCATCGCGGCTTCGCCGGCACGGCCGATGCGTGCGAGATCGGTGCGCAGCGCCGTGCCGGGCGCGGCCCGGCGCGAAGCGCGCGCGAGCGCTTCGAACGTGGGCTCGAGCGCATGCGCCGAGCGCAGCATCGTCGCGAGATCGAGATCGCTGTGCGCGCCGCTACCGCGTGCGTCCACGAGCGCGGGCTTGGGCGTGAGGCGCGCCTCTTCGATCAGCGCGTCGCGGGCGAAGCGGGCGAGCTGTGCGGCGGAGGAGGACGGCCGCGAGTCGCTGGCGCACGGGAGCCGCCGCGCGAGACCCGCCGAGCCCTCGGCAAGCACCGTAAGAGGAAGCGTACGCATCGCGCTTACCAGCTACGGAATCGGGCCGGCGGCGTATAGAGCCCGCCCGACCACGTCACCAGATCGTCGATGCTGCGTGCCGCGAGCAGCGAGCGCTTGGCTTCGCCGCGCAAAATGCCGAGATCCTCGGGGAACTGCACGATGCCGCGGCGGCGCAGTTCGTCGGTTTTCTGCTGCTGGGCGCGCAGGCCGATCGGCGTCACGCCCGCCACGGCCGCGAGCGCGGCGCGGCGCTCGTCGATGCCCTCTGCGCGATGCAGGTGCGCAATGCCTTCTTCGGTCACGACATGGCTCACGTCGTCGCCATAGATCATCACGGGCGCGACAGGCATGCCGCTCTTCTGGCCCACGGCGATGGCGTCGAGTTCGTCGACGAAGGTCGGCTCGCCGCCTTTCTTCCACGTTTCCGCCAGTTGCACAACGAGCTTGTGGCCGCGCGAAACCGGGCCGTTGTCCTTGAGCAGCTTGAGCCATGCTTCGCTCGCATGGCGCCGACCACGCGGATCGTGGCCCATGTTCGGCGCGCCGCCAAAGCCCGCGAGCCGGCCGCGCGTGACGGTGGACGAATTCGCGTCCGCGTCGATCTGCAGCGTCGAGCCGATGAAGAGATCCACGGCATATTGCCCCGCGAGCTGGCACAGCACGCGGTTCGAGCGCAGGCTGCCGTCGCTGCCCGTGAAGAACACATCGGGCCGCGCGGCGATATAGGCTTCCATGCCCACTTCGCTGCCGAAGCAATGCACGCTTTCCACCCAGCCCGATTCGATGGCGGGAATCAGCGTGGGGTGCGGATTGAGCGTCCAGTTGCGACAGATCTTGCCCCTGAGGCCCAGCGATTCGCCGTACGTGGGGAGCAGCAATTCGATCGCGGCGGTGTCGAAGCCGATACCGTGATTGAGCGCGGCGATGCCATAGGGCGCGTAAATGCCCTTGATGACCATCATCGCGGTGAGCACCTGCAAGTCGCCGATGTGGCGCGGATCGCGCGTAAAGAGCGGCTCGACCGCGAACGGGCGGTCGGCCTGCACGACCACGTCGACCCACGAGCCGGGAATGTCCACGCGCGGCAGTTCATCGACAATTTCGTTGACCTGAACGATCACGATGCCCTGGCTGAACGCGGCGGCCTCGGCGATGGTCGGCGTGTCTTCGGTGTTCGGGCCGGTGTAGAGATTGCCGTGGCGGTCGGCTTTCTCGGCGCACAGCAGCGCGACCTGGGGAATCAGGTCGACGAACATGCGTGCGTACAGCTCGACATAGGTATGGATCGCGCCCACTTCGAGCTGGCCGTCTTCGAGCAGTTGCGCGACGCGCAGGCTCTGCGGCCCCGCGAACGCGAAGTCCACGCGGTGCGCGATGCCGCGCTCGAACAGCGTCAGATGCTCGGGGCGGCTGATGCTCGAAATGAGCAGGTGAACGTTGTTGACCTTGGCCGGATCGGCCTTGGCCAGCGAGCGCGAGAGGAAGTCGGCCTGCTTCTGGTTGTCGCCTTCCAGCGCGACGCGGTCGCCCGGGCGGATCAGCAGTTCGAGCGCATCGGTCATGCGCGAGGCGGGCAGGACGCCGTCTTCGAGCCAGCCCGACACGGCGGCGAGGCGGCGGGCCTTGTCGTCGCGGCGCGTGGTCCACGAACGCGGCGCGAGGTCAGGCGAGGTTGGCGTATCAGCTTGAGGCTTCATCGGCAGTTCGGCTCCGTGAGCGGGAAGAGGCGGCGCGCGGTTTTGCGGCGGCAGTTTGCACCGAAGGTGGCACTGAAGTTGCCACTGCAGGCAGCGCGGCGCGCTCGGTCAGGAAACGGTAGATGAGTTCGCCCGTGCCGAGCAGGTGCTCGGCCACGAGCTTTTGCGCGGTGGGCACGTCGCCGCGCTTCACGGCGGCGAGAATTTCGGCGTGCTCACTATCGGATTCGCCCTTGTATTCGGGAAAGCCGAATTTCAGGCGCAGATAGCGTTCGCCGCGGCGATGCAGGGCGGTGAGCATCTCCATGAGCTGCGGGCGGCCGGCGGGCGCGTAGAGGTTCATGTGAAAAGCCTCGTTGCGCGCGACATAGAGCGACGGATCGCGTTCGCGTTTCGCGGCGGCGGCCAGCGCGGTCACTTCGCGCAGCGTGGCGCTCGTGTGATTCGGAATGGCGAGGCCGAGCGCGAGGCTTTCGAGCGCGGAGCGGATCTCGTAGATCTCGCGCGCTTCGTCGGCGGAGAGCGAGGCCACGCTCGCGCCCTTGTTTACCTCGATCTTCGCCCAGCCTTCGCTCGCGAGCTGGCGCAGCGCCTCGCGCACGGGGATCGCGCTGACTGAGAAATGCCGCGCGATCGCGTCCTGGCGCAGCGGCGCATTGGGCGCGAGCTTGCCCTCGACGATCGCGCTGCGCAGGGCGTCGGCGATCATGCGCGAGGTGCTGGTGCGAGGCGCTGCCGCGCCTTCCAGGGGAAAACCATTCGTTGCGTCGCTCATGAGATCAAATATTATATATAAAACGACCAAGGCGAAAGCCTCGAAAACCCGCAACGCCGAAACACCAGATTCACTATAGACGGGTAAGAAGAACGGGGGCTTACAGGGAGTTCCTGAAGAGGGCCGGCACTGCCGCGGCCTGCATTTCCGCGTTTCGCGGCGTGCGTGCGCATCTTGCTGCGTGGGCTGGCGAGGCATCAATGGAGAGAGGAGCATCATGAATTCGATCACCGAGTCCGCACGGCGAACTCGCACCAAGACACCGCTCAACCGGTCGCAGATCGCCGGTTTCTGGGGCGCCTGGGCAGGCTGGACGCTCGACGGGATGGACTCGTTCATCTACGCACTCGTGCTCACGCCCGCGCTCACGGAGCTGCTGCCGCGCTCGGGCTATGAGGCGAGTGCGGCGAACATCGGGCTTGCCGGCTCGATCCTGTTCGCGCTCTTCCTCGTGGGCTGGGGGCTGTCCTTCATCTGGGGGCCGCTTGCGGACCGCTTCGGGCGCACGCGCGTGCTGGCCGGCACTATCTTCATGTTTGCGATCTTCACGGGACTTTCGGCTACCGCGCAGAGCGTCTGGTCGCTCGGCATCTATCGCTTTCTCGCGGGCGTGGGCATCGGCGGGGAGTGGGCGCTCGCGGGCACTTACGTGGCCGAATCGTGGCCCGAAGACCGTCGCAAGATGGGCGCGGGCTATCTGCAGACGGGGTACTACGCGGGCTTCTTCATTGCGGCCGCGCTTAACTACACGGTCGGCGTGCACTTCGGCTGGCGCGCCATGTTCCTCACGGGTGCGGTGCCGGTGGTGGTGGCCATTCTCGTGCTCACGCGCGTGGAGGAGCCGGCCAAGTGGCAGAAGTCGGAGGCGAGCCATGAGCACCGCGGCCACCCGCTGCGTGAAATCTTCGGCGATGTCTACCGCCTGCGCACCGTGGTGGCGTGCGCGCTGCTGACCATCGCGATCATCGGGTTGTGGGCAGGCGCGGTTTATGAGCCGTCCGCCGTGATCCAGCTGGCGACGAAGGCGGGCGCGAACAAGGCCGAGGCGATCCGCACGGCTTCTATCGCCACGGGCATCCTGTCGATCGGCACGATTCTGGGTTGTCTCGCACTGCCGCCCATGGCCGAGCGCATCGGCCGCAGGTGGACGCTTGCCGTCTATTTCGCTGGCATGGCCGTGACGATCGCGGCGAGCTTCGGCTGGGCGTTCTACCTGCAGAACGGACTCGTGCCGTTCATCGCGCTGCTCTTTGTGCTGGGCTTCTTCGGCGGCAACTTCGCGCTGTTCAGCCTGTGGCTGCCTGAACAGTTCGAAACGCGCGTGCGTGCTACTGCGTTCGCGTTCTGCACGTCGTTTGGCCGCTTCGTGGGCGCGGGCGTGAACTTCCTGCTTGGCGCGGCCGTGCTGCGTATGCATACGCTCGGCGTGCCGGTGGCGCTCACGGCGCTGGCCTTCGTTCTCGGGCTTCTGATCATTCCGTTCGCGCCGGAAACGAAGGGTCAAACGCTGCCTTCATGAGCCCGATATGCGGCGCGTTGGCTAGCGCCGCGCCTTCACGAGCCTCGGCGGCAACAGGCGCCAGCCGAGATTGACCCCGAGGCTCGCCGCCACGATCAGCGCCATGCCCGCAAGCTGCGGCACACTCAGTGCGCGACCGTAGACGATCGCATCGACGGCGATCGCAGTGAGCGGATATACGAACAGCAGCACGGCGATCACGGGCGTGGTCAACATCGGCAGCGCGCCGTAGATCAGCACGTACGATAGCCCCGTGTGCAGCACCCCCATGCCCACGAGCCAGCCCCATTGCGTGGCCGAGATATGCACGAGTTCGAGCGGCGCAAAAAATGGCGCGATGAGCGGCAGGCACACGGAGCCCACCACGCATTGCGTCAGCGTGAGCAGATGCGGGCGAAAGTTGCGCAGGCTCTTGGCGATCAGTGTGACGCTCGCATAGAGCACCGAACCGCCCAGCGACTCGCCAATGCCGATCATGTAGCTCGTGCGATCGGCCACATGGGCTTCGGCGAGCACGCCGGAAGCGAGCACGAGCCCCACGAACGCGATGCCGATCCAGCCCAGCCGGTCGGCGCCGAGCCGCTCATGAAAGATCGCCGCGCCCATCAGCACGACCCAGAACGGCTGCACATGGAACACGACCGTCGAAACGGCAATGCTCGTGCGATGGATCGCGTCGAAGAAAGCCACCCACTGCGTGACCATCAGCACGCCTGAAATCACCGCGAGCGTGAGCGTGCGGCGCGTGAACTGCCGCGGCGAGAGCCAGCCCTTGTACGCGCAGTACCCGGCGAGCGCGAGCATGCCGAAAAAGCAGCGGAAGAACACGAGCGTGAGGGCGCCGAGACGCGCCTCCTCGACGAACACGCCGATCGTGCCCATCAGGAGGCCGCCGCCCGCGAGCATGAAGACGCCTTGCTGACGGTTGCCGTGATGTTCGGATTGCATGGCCGGAGCGGGGGGATCGAAAGGGGGTTGGAGACAGGTTAAGTATTCGCCGGTTGCGGGGCGCGGGCAAACGAATTAAATTGAAGAATTCCATCAACGCAGCTTATGAATAGGCCGCGACCCGGCCAGCCAGCGTATGAACCCCGAATTCGACATCGATTTGCTACGCACCTTCGCCGCCGTCGCGGATGCGGGCAGCTTCACGAAGGGTGCCGTGGCCGTGCATCGATCGCAGGCGGCGGTGAGCATGCAGGTCAAGCGGCTCGAGCAGATGCTGGGCACCACGCTATTTACGCGCGATACGCGCAATCTCGCGCTCACGCGCCCGGGCAACACGCTGCTCGAATATGCGCGGCGCGCGCTCGATCTGCAGGAGGAGGCGTGGGCGGCGCTGGTGCGGCCCGAGGTGACGGGGCGCGTGGTGCTCGGCGCGCCTGACGACTATATGGCGTCGCTGCTTTCGCCGGTGTTGCGGCGCTTCTCGACGCTCTATCCGCATGTGGAGATCGAGATCGTCTGTGCGCAGAGCGTCGCGCTCGGGCCGATGCTGGCGGACAACAAGATCGACATCGCGTTCGTCACGCGTGACCGCAAGATGCGCGGCGAGTTCGTGCGCGCCGAGGAGATGGTCTGGGTGGGGTCCGCCACCGATCCCGCGCCGCTTGCCATGTCGCCGTTGCCGGTGGGGCTCTACGAGCACGGCAGCGTGGCGCGCGCGCATACCGTGGCGGCGCTCGACGGCGCGCACATCCGCTACCGCGCTGCATATAGCAGTGCGAGCTTGATGGGTTTGACGGCGACGGTGGAGGCGGGCATTGCGATCGTCGCGCTCACGCGCTGCAGCGTGCCGGCGCGCTTCGCGATCCTCGGCGAGGCGCAGGGTCTGCCGAAGATCGAGCCACTGGAAATCGTGGTGGCGCGCAGTGTCAAATCGAACCGGCCGACTTGCGACTACCTCGCGCAGCAGATGGTGCAGGACCTTTCGGTGCCGCGTCAGCGCGGATAGACGCTCACTTCTCCGCCCACCGCGAGCCGCACGCGCTCGCCTTCGCGCGGCGTGCGATAGCCGGGCACGCGCGCTCGGACCGTTGCGTGCGCATCGATCAATTGCAGCGTGAGCGCGGCGTCCTGGCCCTGGAAGGTGATGGCCTGCACCACCGCTTCGAGCGCGCCGTCGCGCTGGTCGGTTTCGGGGAGCACGTCGATCTGCTCGGGGCGCAGCATCACATCCACGGCGCCTTCTGCCGCATGCTGGTCTGGCTGGATCGGCAGCGCGCCGAGCACGCAATGCGCCCGCCCGTTGGCCACCGTTCCCCGTAGTAGCACCGCCTCGCCGATGAAGGCCGCGAGTTCGCGCGTGGCCGGGCGGCGATACAGCGTTTGCGGCGGCCCGCTCTGCAGCAGCTTGCCGCGCCACAGCACGGCGACCTCGTGGCCGAGCGAGAGCGCCTCGGCCTGGTCGTGCGTGACGAGCACGGCGGTCGCGCCGGCGGCGGCGAGCGCGCGCGCCACGGCTTCGCGCGTTTCGACGCGCAGCGCGGCGTCGAGCGACGAGAATGGTTCGTCAAGCATCACGAGGCCGGGCGAGGGCGCGAGCGCGCGAGCGAGCGCCACGCGCTGCTGCTGGCCACCCGAGAGCTGTTGCGGCGCGCGCAAAGCATAGGATTCCGGAAGACCGACGAGTTCGAGCAATTCGGCCACGCGATGCTGCGTGCGCCGCTGCGCACGCGGCAGGCCGAACACGATGTTCTCGGCAACCGTGAGGTGCGGAAAGAGCGCACCCTCTTGCGGCACGTAGCCGATATGACGTTGCTCGGTCGGCAGATGCAGCCGGTCTGCGGCGACGCGGCGGCCGCCGATCTCGATCGTGCCGGCGTCGGCGCGTTCGAAGCCGCACAGCACGCGCAGCAGCGTGGTCTTGCCGCTGCCCGACGGCCCGAGTAGCGCGACGAGCGAACCCGAGCGCACGGAAAGATCGATGCCGTGCAGGACCGGATGGCCGTCGAAGGCCTTTTTCAGGCCGGAAATGCGAAGTGTGCTCATGGGCTAACTTGGGGCTAACTTTCGGGCTAACTGAGGCTCAGGCGTCGTCGGGCGGCGCGTTGATCGTATCGACCGGCATATTGACCGTTGCATGGCCCGCGAGCGCGGAGCGGCCCGCAAACGCGAACAGCAGACCCGAAGCGGCGAGCGAAAGTGCGGTGAGGAGCGCGGCATAGGGCGCGGCGGCCGCGAAGGCGAGCGTCGAGGTGTCGGTCCAGACCTGCGTGGCGAGCGTGTGCGTGCCGATGGGCGCGAGCAGCAGCGTGGCGTTCAGTTCGGTGACCACCGAGATGAATACCATCGAGGCCGCCGCGCCGAGGCCGGGACCCGCGAGCGGCAGCACGACGCGGCGCAACGTTGCGAACCATCCCAGGCCGAGCGCGCGCGCCGTATCTTCGAGGCGCTGCTGTGCTTGCAGGAGCGCCGCGCGCACACTAACGAGAGCCAGCGGCAGACAGAGGATCGCGTACGCCGTAATCAGCAGCGTGGTGCCCTGGTAGAGCGGTTCGAGCGCGCGCACCGCGAGGGAAACGATGGCAAGCGCAATGACGAGACCGGGCACGCCCTGCGCGATGAAGGCCGTGCGTTCGAGAAACGTGGCGGCGCGGCCGGGATGGCGCGCGAGCAAATACGCGAGCGGCAGCGCGAGCAGCGTGGTGAAAAACGCGGCCGTGAGTCCGAGGCGCAGCGAGGCGAACGTGGTCGAAACCAGCAACTCAGGCGAGACATCGGCGGGCGTGATGGCGGCGGCGCCGGGCTGCGTGAGCCAGTAGCCGATCATCGCGAGCGGCACGCCTAGCGTCGCCACATTGAGCGCGACGAAACCCGCCGCCATAGGCCAGCGCCAGCGGCCGAGCGCATGGCGCACGCTCACGCGGCGCGCGCCGCGATCCACGCGCTCGTAGCGCGCGCGTCCGCGCACGCGGAACTCGAGCACGAGGCACACGAGGCAGAGCAGGATCAGCACGCAGGCCAGCAGCGAGGCGCCGCCGCCATCGAAGCTCGTGCGGTATTCCGCGTAGATTTCGGTGGTGAACGTGCGAAAGCGCAGCAGTGTGAATGCGCCGAATTCGGAGAGCACGCCAAGCGCGACGAGCAGCATCGAGCCGAACAGCGCGGGACGCAGTTGCGGCAGCACGACGCGCACGAAAACAGCCCAGCGGTTGCAGCCGAGCGCGCGCGCCGATTCTTCGAGTGCGGGATCGAGGCCGCGCAGCGCGGCGGCCACGGGCAAATAGACGAGCGGGAAGTAGGCCGTCGTGATGACGATGAACGCGCCGAGGAAGTCCTGCAAATCGAGGCTCAGCGAGACCCACGCGTAGCTGGTGACGAAAGCGGGCATGGCGAGCGGCGCGGCGGCGAGGAGCGCCCAGGCGCGCCGCCCCGGCACGTCGGTACGCTCGACGAGCCACGCCACCGCGGTGCCGAGCACAGCACAGGCGAGCGTGGCCGAAACGGTAATCGAGAGCGTGTTGACGAGCAACTCGCCAACCAGCGGCCGGAAGATCAGTTCGGCGGCGTCGGCCAGACCAAAGGACAGCGCGCGCCAGAACGTCAGCGCGAGCGGCAGCAGCACCAGCAGCGGGCCGAGCGCGGCGGCGGCGAAGAGCGCTCGCGGCGCACGCCGCCGCGCGCGCAGGGGCGGGACCCCCGCGACATCGACTTGATGAGACTTTGGCACGGCTTGCGCCGTCGTCACTGCTTCGCTCACGATATTGCTTGTACTCGATGCCGATTACAGCAGGCCAGCCTGACGCAGCAGCTTGCCCGCCTGGCTGTCGTCGCCGAGCTGCTGGATGGTCAGCGCGGGCGGCTTCAGCTGCTCGAACGGCTTGTTGATGGGGTCGCTCTCCACGCCGGGACGCAGCGGGTACTCGTAGCTGATGTGGTCCTGCGCCATCAGCTTCTGCGCGCGCTCGCTCACGAGATAGGCGAGGAACTTCTGTGCCCCGTCCACATTGTGCGCGGACTTCATCACGGCGGCACCCGAAACATTGACGAGCGCGCCCACGTCGCCATCGGCGAAGTGCGCGACGGCGCTTTGCGTCTTCTTGTCGCCGATCTGCGCGTGCAGGCGGTCCCAGTAGTAGTTGTTGATGATGCCGGTGGCGACCGCGCCGCGATTCACGGCAGCGACCACGCCTTCGTCGTCGTCGAAGATCTGCGAGTTGGTCTTGAGACCCTTGAGCCATTCGAGCGTGGCGGCCTCGCCCTTCACGGCGAGCACGGCGTCGACGAGCGGCAGGAAGTCGGCGTCGCTCGGCGCGATGCCGACCTTGCCCTTCCATTCGGGTTTGGCGAGATCGAAAATCGACTTCGGCAATTGCGCGGGCTGCACCTTGGCCGTGTTGTACGCAAGCACGTTCTCGCGCGCGGTCACGCCCACCCATTGCCCTTGCGGTGAGTTGAAGCGTTCGGGCACGACCGCCAGCGTCGCTTTCTGCACGGGGGCGAGCAGACCCTTTTCTTCCAGCAGCATCAGTTCAGGCGAGTTTTCCGTGAAGTAGACGTCAGCGGGCGTCTTTTCGCCTTCGGCGACGAGCTGGGCCGCGAGCGCCGGGCCTTCGCCGCTACGGATCTTCACGTCGATGCCGGTCTGCTGCTGGAAGTCTTTCGCAAGCTGGTTCACGACCTGCTCGTGCTGTGCGTTGTAGAGCGTGATCGAGGCCGCGTGCGCGGCGAGCGGCAGCATGCCGGCAAGCGCGAGCGAGAGGGTGGCGGCGCACAGCGGCGCGCGCATCATGGATAATTTCATATTGCTTCGTTGTCCGTTGTTATCGATTGAACTAAAGCGATCTCAGGCGCTGAACAGCTCCGCGCCGATGAACGAGCCCGCCTTCGCGCCGGGCGGGCACGCGAAGATCGCGCTGCCCACGTGCGTCGTGAACTGGTTCATCATGTCGAACTTCGCGAGCTTTTCGTTGATCGGAATGAAGCCCGTACGCGGGTCGCCCTGGTGGGCAATGAAGATGAGGCCCGCGTCATATTCGGTTTCCTGGCGCCACGGCGGCCAGCGCTCGATGTAGAAGTCCGTGCTGTCGTTGTACGAGTACGAGCGGCGCAGGATCTGCGCGCCGTTGTTCGACGCGCGGTTCGAGAGACGCACGTGCGAGTTCTCGGGAATCTGCGGATTGCCGTCCTTGTCTTGCGCCTCGAGATCGACGTTGTCGAACTCCTTCATCTGGCCGAGAGGCGCGCCGCTGTATTTGTGGCGGCCGAACACCTGCTCCTGGAAGCCCAGTTCCATCTGGTCCCAGTGCTCCAGCGTGATGCGGATGCGGCGCACCACGGTATAGGTGCCGCCCTGCATCCAGGGCGCGTCGGCGGCGGTGGCCCAGACAAACTGGTTCATCGCCTTCGGGTCCGTGGTCGGCGGGTTGTTCGTGCCGTCCTTGAAGCCCATGAGGTTGCGCGGTGTTTGCGCGCGCGGGCCCGAGAGAAAGCCCGCCTGGCCCCAGCGCATCGTCAGGATTCCATAGCCTTGGCGCGCGAGCTGGCGCACCGCGTGGAAAGCGACTTGCGCATCGTTGGCGCACGCCTGCACGAAGAGATCGCCGCCGGTTTTTTGCGCGATCAGCTGGTCGCCGTTGAAGCGCGGCAGGTCGACGAGTGCGGCGGGGCGCTTGCGCGCGAGACCGTAGCGATCCTTGTCCTGCGACGCGAAGATGCCGGGGCCGAAGCCGAAGGTGACCGTGAGGCCCGCCGGGCCGAGGCCCAGCACGTCGCCGGAGTCGGCCGCGGGGTGGTCGTCGCCGGTGTAGTCGAGCGCGGCAGCGGGCTGCGCCTGGCTCATGCGCGCCGCAGACTCGGTCCACTTGCGCAGCAGGTTGATGACGTCGTCGCGCGAGGTCGTCGTGAGGTCGAAGGCCGCGACATACGTGTGCGCCTGCTGCGGCGTCACGATGCCGCCCTGGTGCTCGCCGTAGAACGGCTCGACGGCGAGCATCGGGTCGGCGGGCATCGCGTGATGCTTTGCCTCGGCGGCCTGGGCGAGGCCGCTCGTGGCCGCGCCTGCGCCGAGGCTCGCGCCGAGCGCAGCGCCGGCTTTCAGGAAGCCGCGACGCGCGGGGCGCGATGGTTGGTTAGGGGTATCGTCGGAGGACATGATTATTTAGCCAGCACGAGAGTGTTCACGTCGTCTTCCACGTAGTAGAAGCCGTCGCCTGCCGGGGTCAGCGCGATGCCGAAAAGATCGCCGTTGCCCGGAGGCGTTTGCGCCTTGTCCGTATCGATCCAGCGCGCGTACAGCTGCTTTGCCGCGGCCGGATCGATCTCGACGACCTGGCCGTTCAAGGCATTCGTGACGAGCAGGTGGCCCTGCGGCGTGGTGATCATGGCGAGCGGACGGTGCAGCAGGCCATCGGCGGTCAGTTGGCGGCCCACGCCCGCGCTCGTGTCGCGCGTGAGCGGGTCTTCGATCACGTTGATGCGGTTGCCGATTGCGTCGGACACATAGAGCAGCTTGTTGTCCGCCGAAAGCGCGAGGCCGGTCGGGCCGACGAGGAAAACGCCCTTGTCTGCCTGCGCGCCGAAGCCGCTCGCCACCACGGTTTCGCTCTTCAGGACCGGTGCCTGGCCGCTCGGGATGTCGAGGTCGAGCCGCAGCACCGTGGCCTGCTTGAACACGGGCGGATTGCCGTCTGCGCCGCCGACGCCGAAGCCCGCATTGCTCACGAACAGCGTGGCGTGGTCGCCGTTGTCGACCACGGCCATGTTGCCCCACGGGTCATTGATGTTGGGACTGCTGATGACCTTGGCAATCTTGCCGCTGCTGTCGAGCACGATCATGCAGCCCGCGCCCTTGGTGCCGGTCGTGCCGTCGTTGCTCGGCGTGCTACCCACGATGACCCAGCCCGACTTGAGCATCGTCATCGCGGTCGAAAGGCCGACGCCGCCCGGGCACTCCTTGAGATCGCGCGGAATCGTCGCGAACAGCGACATCTGCTTCGTGTCGGGGTGATAGTCGATGATCGTGCTGCCGGTGCCCTGCAGGTTGGCCGCGTTGTTGAAGTTGTCGACCAGCACGTCGCCTTCTTTCACCGCGCCGGAGGAAACCGGCGCGACGAAGATCGCATACGGGTTCTGGTCGCCGTTGTCGGGCACGGTGTTGATGAGCGTGGTGTGATGCTTGACGGTCTCGAGCAGGCCCTGCGGGTCGGCGTGAGCGGCGAGCGGCGCGCCGGCGAGCGCCGCCGCGGCGGCAAGCGCGAGCGCGGAGCGGACCGCGTGGGCCGTGCATTGCAGGAGCGTGCGCGTAGCGTGTTTCATACTGAATCTCCGTGCCTCGCGCGGCCGGCGCGCACGCCGGCAGGAAAACGCGAGGACTTGGGGTTGAACATGGGTCGGTTGCGCTTGCGTGGGCTTAGAACGTAATGTTGGTCCGCACGCCAATCACGAACGTATTGCGCAGCGGCGCGGTCGGATCCTGCGGATTCTGGCCGGCGCCCGCGTTGAACGTGTATTGCGCGTCAGCCTGGAGAATCCACCACGGCGTGACCTGATACTGATAGGTGGCTTCGAGCGCGGTTTCCTGCGTGCGCACGCCGTACGGACCGCCAGTAAACATCTGCTGGTCGAGGTCGAGGTTGTGCACGTTGTTGCCGACCTTGATGTAGGTGGCGGCAAGGCCCACGCTGTCGTTATCGCGTCCCTTGAACGGCGCCTTCATGACGATGCCGAGGTTGGCCGCGAGGCTCACGAGATTGCGGTCGCCGGGCGCGCCCATCACGCGCGCGAATACGCCGATGCTGCGCGGCTCGTCCGGATCGGGACGCCAGATCATCTGGTCGGCCACCGCATAGAAGCTGTAGTTGCCCTGGTGCTGCGCCGGGATGCCGGTCGAAGCCGGATTCGCGAGCGAAAGGCCCGTGTTGTCGAAACGCTGGTCGGCAAACGAGTTGGTGTTGTACCAGAAGCCAACCTTGTAGGTGCCGGGCAGGCCGTGATTGTCCGCGCTGACCAGTTCGCCTTCGGACGGCTGGTTGATGGCGTACTGCAGCTCGCCGATCCACAACGTGCCGTTGCGCAGATTGAAGTTCGTACCACTAAGGTTGTTCGGATCGTTGCCGAGCGGGTCGCCTGAGAACACGCCTGCGAGTGCCGTCAACGAAGGTGTGATCTGCCCGCGCACGCGCACGCCGAGACCGGCGAGTGGATAGGCGGGACCGCCCGAGGGCATGTCGTACGAAGGCAGCGCCGGCCAGCCGAACATCGTGTTGATGAAGAGCGCCCCGTACTGGCTCACGATGAATTCCTGGTCGAGACTCTGCTGACCGATCTTCACGTCGAGGCGCTTGTTGAAGTACGATTGCTGGTACCACAGCTCCCACAGGCGCGTGGTCGGCGTCGCTTCGATGCCGCTCGCCGTGTTCAGCGTGCCGAGGTTCGACGTGCTCAGGTTGGTGCCGTGGATCTGCAGGGCGCTCACGTTGAAGAGGCCGCCCGGAATGCCGAGCGCCTTGCTCGTGTCGACCTGAACCGTTGCCGTTGTGAGGCCGTCGTACGCGCCGCCGGTCTTGAGGCCGCCGCGCAGGTTCGCGAGGTACTCGCTCGTCTCCGTGAGCTGGAACGTCACCCCGTATTTGCCGAGCCACGGCCGCAAGCCGCCCATGTCGCCGAGCATGTTCTGGCGCGTCCAGAAGCCCGTCCAGAAGTTCGACGGCTGCGCCTGAATGGCGAGGTCGGCTTCCGGCGCTTCTGGCGCGGCGTCGGGGTTCGCGTTGCTCTGGGCGCGTGCGGCTCCGCTCGCGAAAGTCACGCTCGCGGCAAGCACGGCAATGGCGCGCCACGCCGGTGCGCGCCGACGCGCCGGGCGGCCCGGCGCTGCGCTGCGCGAGCAGGCGAGCGCAGGCACGCGGACGGTTCGGGTCAATTCCATCGTATTCCTTACTTATTGAAATGTTCGCTTGATTGATCGCGTTGGCGTTTGTTATTCGCAAGCCGCTGAATACCCGACATCTCCAGACGGCGCCATCGTACTAACAGTAAATGCGAGCGTCAACAAAAACGAGAATGATTCGCAACTGTCTTACGCCTGTTTTACGCAGGATCACAGGATTTCTTGCGAAGTTCTTTCATTTGTGTATTTACAGATTACAGATCGTTAGCGTTTGATGAATCAGTCAGGCGAATGAAGTCGCTTATCATCGCGTGTGCGTACGCATGTTTTGCCGCACAAACTTCAAGACAAGCTGGCTCCATGACCGACATTTCCCCAGGCAACGAACTCGATCTCGACGCGTACTTCGCCCGCATCGGCTACGACGGTCCACGCACCGCGACACTCGCCGTGCTGCGCGAACTCCAGCGTCTGCACCCGCTTGCCATTCCTTTCGAGAATCTCGATCCGCTGGCGGGACGGCACGTATCGATCAAGCTCCCGGACATCGTCGCGAAACTCGTGACGAAGCGGCGCGGCGGCTACTGCTTCGAGCACAACACCTTGCTCGCGCACGTGCTCATGCAACTGGGTTTTACGGTCACCCCGCTCGCCGCACGTGTGCTGTACGGTCGTGAGCCCGGCGCGCGCACGCCGCGCACGCATATGCTGCTGCGCGTGGAGGCGCAGGGCGATACCTGGCTCGTCGACGGCGGCTTCGGTGCCGCGACGCTGCGCGCGCCGCTCTCGTTCTCGACCGATGCGGAACAGCCGACGCCGCACGAACCGGCGCGGCTCGTGACGTTGTCGGCGAACGAGCGCAAGCTGCAATTGCACGATGGCGAGAAGTGGTTCGATCTCTATCGCTTCGAATTGACGCCTGCCGAGTGGGTCGATTACGAAGTGGCGAACTGGTACACGTCGGCGTCGCCCGAGTCGTTCTTCACGTTCAGTCTGATCGCCTGCATCGCGCGCGAAGGCGGCCGCGCGATCCTGTTCAACGAGCGTTTTACCGAGCGCGATGCGCAAGGCCAGGTGAGCGAGGAGCGTAACCTCGCCAATGGAGCGGAACTCGCGCACTGTCTGCGCGAACGCTTCGGCATCGATCTCGCGGGCGGCGACGCGGCGCAGCGTATCGATGCCGACGCGCTATATGCGCGCATGACGTCGCACAGCGCCACGCAGTAGGCGCGAGCGAACGCGAGTCAGCGTCCCCGCGCGCAAGGAGGGCATCATGACTGAGCTGAAAATGACGAAAGCGCTAATGGCGAAGCTGTTCGTGCAAGTCGTAGTCTGGTTCGGATTGATGGGCGTGCTGTTGTTCGTTTCGGCGGGCACGCTGGCGTGGACGGCGGCATGGCTCTGGCTCATCGAGTGGGCGTTGTGCGGCGTGTGGATCGGCCTGTGGCTCGGGCGCGAAGATCCGGGTCTCCTGGTCGAGCGGCTCGCGCCGTTCGCGCAGCGCACGCAACAGCCGTGGGATCGCGTGTTCATGCTGTGCGTTTCGGTGGGATTTTGCGCGTGGCTCTGCCTGATGGGAATCGACGCCGTGCGCATGGGCTGGTCGCGCGTGCCGCTATGGCTCAGCGTGCTCGGCGCCATCTTCATCTTCGTCGATATCTACGCGACGCGCGCCGTGTTCGCGGCGAACCGCTTTGCGGCGCCCGTGGTGAAGATTCAGAGCGAACGCGGGCACACAGTCAGCGATACCGGACCGTATGCCTATGTGCGTCACCCGATGTATGGCTTCGCGTTGCTCTTTCTCGTCGGCACGCCGCTCATGCTCGGTTCGTGGTGGGGGCTTGCGTGCGTGCCCGTGATGGTCGTGGGGATCGGCTATCGCGCGGTGCGCGAAGAGCAAACGCTGGCGGAAAATCTGCCCGGCTACCGCGAGTATCTGGCGCGTGTGCGTTATCGCTTCGTGCCGGGCATCTGGTAATGAGAGATTAGCTCGTGGAGGGCGAAGTCAAGGCTTGCGCGTAACGCCGATAAAGCCAGGCAAGTGCCGTGGTGGTGAGCAGCGCAAACACGATATTGCCGATGCTCTGGCCAATGGCGAGCGCGGTGAGCCACGCCGGCTGTCGCACGATTTCAGGCGTGACGCCCGCGAGGCCCATACCGATCAGCACGATCAGGCCGCACACCGCAATGGGCAGCGCGGCGACGAAGGTGACGCCAAAGAGGCTCCAAAAATGCCCGCGGCTGTCGCGCCAGGCGGCGCTGAAGGCGATCTTGCTGCCGACGGCGAGCGCCGGAAAGAGCAGCGAGAGGCGCACCGCCACGAACATCCAGATCGCAATGACCACCAGAAAGAGGAACGCGGCGCCGCCCTGGTATTGAGGCCGCAGCACGACCCACAGCAAGAGCGCGAAGGCGCCGAGCGCGACCGCCAGAATGAGACCGACCGCGAAAATACGCAGGAACGGCCTGGCCCCGGCCGGCATGAGCGGCGCGCTGCGCTCGCCTAGCAGCACGAAGCGCGAGATCTTGAGCGTGAACCAGAGGTAGAGAAGCGAATTCAGGAGCGAGGCGAGATTGCCGAGCGCAATGAGTCCGGCGGAAGGCGTTGCGCCTTCCGCCGGTACGGGCCGCCCGGCAAGCCCGAACCAGCCGAGCGCCGCGTAGATCACAAACGTTCCCGCAAGGAGAACCGGCATTTGCACGGCGGCCTGCCAGGCGCTCGCCCATGCGCGCTTGACGCATTCCATGAAGGTCATCTGTTGCATGAGGTTTTCGCACGGGTAACAGAGAGCCTACAGTCTAACGCGGCGCCGCGAAATCAAGGGCGCTCGTGCGAATCCGCGCGTGCAACTCACTTCACGGCGAACAGCGTGAGGTTCATGAAGACCTTGAACGCGAACCCGAGCGAGACCGCCGCGCCCACGCCCGCACACCAGAGGAGTACGAACCATAGCCAGCCGGGCAGCGCGCGGCGCACCGTGTTAGTGGTAGTGATGGGTGTCGCCATGACGCACCTTGCCTCTAAAGACCCAGTAGCCGAGCATCGTGTACGCGAGGATGATCGGCAGAATGAACGCTGCGCCCGCGAGCGTGAACATCTGGCTCTCGCGCGGCGCGGCCGCTTCCCACAGCGTGAGGCCCTGCGGAATCGCATACGGCCACAGGCTCACGAGCAGGCCCGCATAGCCGAGCAGCACGAGACCGATAGCTGCGATGAAGGGCGTCTTGTGATGGCGCGCATGCACGGCCCAACGCATCCACGCGGCGCAGGCGAGCACGAGCAGCGGCACCGGCGCGAGACGCCAGAAGAGGCCCGAACGGAACCAGCGTTCAGCGATGGCCGGGTCCTGCAGCGGCGTCCACAGGCTCACGAGCGCGATGAAGCCGAGCAGCATGACCGTGAGCGGCCAGACGAGCTTGCGCAGGCGGCGCTGCAGGTCGCCCTCGGTCTTCGCCACGAGCCAGCAGCAGCCGAGCAGTGCATAGGTCGCGACGAGCCCGAAACCCGAGAGCAGGCTGAAGGGCGTGAGCCAGCCGAAGGCGTCGCCGGCGAACTGGCCGCCGTCCATCGGAATGCCTTGCAGGAACGCGCCGAGCGCGATGCCCTGGAAAAACGCCGCGCCCGTCGAGCCGCCGATGAACGCGAGGTCCCACAAGTGCTTCGTGCGATTGGCCTTGGCGCGGATCTCGAACGACACGCCGCGGAAGATCAGGCACGCGAGCATGAACACGAGCGGCAGGTAGAGCGCGGAGAGCACGGTCGAGTACACCACGGGGAACACGGCGAAGAGCCCCGCGCCGCCGAGCACGAGCCAGGTCTCGTTGCCGTCCCACACGGGCGCGACCGTGTTCATCATGAGATCGCGCTCATCCTCGTCGGGAAAGAGCGGAAACACGATGCCGATGCCGAGATCGAAGCCGTCCAGCACCACGTAGAGAAGAACGCCGAGCGCGATGATCGCGGCCCAGATGACGGTGACATCCATTTGCTTGCTAGCCTCGTAACGATGAATGCGGGGAGCCTCAGGCGTCGATCAGCTGATCGGCGGCGGACATGGGGCGGCGCGCGGTCTGACTCGCGCTGAGCGCAGGGTGGGCCACGCGCGGTTCATGTGGCTCGCGGGGCGTATGCGGCTTCGGGTCGGGCAGCGCGGGACCTTTGCGCAGAAGTTTGAGCAGATAGTAAATTCCCGTGCCGAACACGAGGAAGTACACCGCCACGAACGCCATCAGCGATATGCCAACTTGTTGCGCCGTGAGCGGCGACACTGCCTGTGCCGTGCGCATTACGCCGTAGACCACCCAGGGCTGACGGCCGGCTTCGGTCGTGACCCAGCCCGCGAGCAGCGTGATGAAGCCCGTCGGTCCCATGGCGAGCACGAAGCGCTGAAACCAGCGCGATTCGTAGAGCGTGCCGCGGCGGCGCAGCACCCAGCCGATCACGCCGAGCAGGATCATCAGGATGCCTAAACCGACCATGACGCGGAAGCTCCAGAACAGCAGCGGCGAATTGGGCCGCTCGTCGGCGGGGAAGGACTTGAGTCCCTTGATCTCGCCGTCCCAGCTATGCGTGAGGATCAGGCTGCCCAGGTGCGGAATGGAAACGGCGTAGCGTGTCGTCTCGGCCTGCATGTCGGGAATGCCGAACAGATTGAGCGCGGTGCCGCCTGGTTCGGTGTCCCAGATGCCTTCAATCGCGGCGATCTTGGCGGGCTGATATTCGCGCGTATTCAGGCCGTGCGCATCGCCCACGAAGGCTTGCACCGGCGCGAGCACGAGCAGCAGACCGAGCGCCATCGAGAACATCTTCTTGATGGCGGGGTCGCGCCGCCCCTTGAGCAGATGCCATGCGCCGCTCGCAGCCACCACGAGCGCGGCCACGATGAACGCGGCGATCGCCATGTGCGCAAGGCGGTACGGGAACGACGGATTGAAGATGATCTTGAACCAGTCCACCGGTACGACATGGCCATCGACGATCTTGAAGCCTTGCGGCGTCTGCATCCAGCTATTCGAGGCGAGAATCCAGAACGTGGAGATGAGCGTGCCGATGGCGACCATCAGCGTCGCGCCGAAGTGGGCACGCGGGCTTACGCGGTTCCAGCCGAACAGCATGATGCCGAGGAAGCCCGCTTCGAGAAAGAACGCGGTCATGACTTCGTACATCAGCAGCGGCCCGGTGATGGGGCCCGCGAACGACGAGAAGCCGGACCAGTTGGTGCCGAACTCATAGCTCATGACGACGCCTGAGACGACGCCCATGCCGAAGGCCACGGCGAAGACCTTCGACCAGAACAGGCAGAGGTCCTTGTAGAACGGTTGGCGCGTTTTGAGCCAGCAGGCTTCGAGCACGGCGATGAAGCTCGCGAGGCCGATGGAGAGCGCCGGAAAGACGATGTGAAACGAAACGGTGAAGGCGAACTGCAGCCGGGCCAGGTCGAAGGCGGAAAGTGACGTGTGCATGTACGTGCCTGTTGCTTGCTTACCGGGAAAAGCGCGGAAGAAACGTCGCACGGCGAGGCAGTGGGGGCGCTGCGCTTCTCGTGCGATGGACGTAAGCGTAGGGGAACGGCGAAGGTTGTGCTGCGCTGCGACGTGCGCCAGCGTGTCGCAGTCGTCAATATCAAAGGGACGAAAACCTGCGCTAACGCATTGATACAGATCAATTTAGATTAAACACTCGTTGCGCAGCGGGGATGTGCGCAGAGCGTCGCGATGCGTCAATACACCGCGCTGCCGCATCGGGTGCGGCAACGTGCCTCGGCGTGCGGCGTCAGGATTCGTGCGGGGGAGAGTTCAGGCGCGCCTGGCGGCGCGAGCGACGCGTACGGCGCCAGGCGGTAAAGATCAGGAATGCGATAGAAGTGGCGTCAGCGCGGATCGCTCCACAGCTTGCCGGCCGTCGCCCAGTTTTCCGGCTTCACGTCGTGGAAGATGATGTCGACGGATTGCGGCTCGACGCCGAGCACCTTGCAGGTGGTCTCGGTCAGGGCGGCGGCGAGCTGGCGTTTTTGTTCGACGCTGCGGCCTTCGAACATTTCGATGTGGAATGTCGGCATGCGGGTCTCCTTGAAAGTGAGTGAAGCGATGGATGGGCGCGATCAGTCGCGGTATGACGAATCGATGCGATCGAGCTTGCGCAACAGCGCGGGCCATTCGAGCACGCCTTCGATCGCGCCGCCGTCGCGCAACTGCTCGGCCGTGCGTTCGGCCACCCCGGGCGGCGGCACGACGAGCGGCACGCCGCCGGCCTGAGCCTGCAGCTGGATTTCGCAGGCCTTGATGAGCGTCGCCATCAGCACGTAGGCTTCGGCCACTGTGCGGCCGGTGGTGAGCGTGCCGTGATTGCGCAGCAGCATGGCCGGTTGCGCGCCGAGGCTCGCCGTGAGGCGCGTGCCTTCGGCGGGCGTGAAGGCGAGGCCTTCATAGTCGTGCCACGCGAGCTGGCCGAAAAAACGCAGCGCGTGCTGCGAGGCGGGCAGGAGGCCGTCGCGCTGGATCGATACGGCAATGCCCGCGGTATTGTGCAGATGCATCACGCACACGGCGTCGGGCCGCGCAAGATGCACGGCCGCGTGCAGCGCGAAGCCGGTGGCGTTCACGGGGTGCTCGCTTGCGCCGACGATACGGCCTTCGGTGTCGATCTTCACGAGGTTCGAGGCGCGCACTTCGTCGAAGGCGAGGCCGAACGGATTGAGGAGGAAGCGGCCCGCCTCGCCTGGTATGGCGGCGGAAACATGCGTGTAGATGAGGTCGTCCCAGCCGTTGAGTGCGATGAGGCGGTAAGCGGCGGCGAGATCGACGCGCAGTTGCTGCTCGGCGGTGGAGCGCGGCGCGGTCTCGGCGCAGGTGCTCGTCGGACGATGGGCGAAAGACATGGCGATTCCTTCAGCGGACGATGGGTTCTTCAGGCGGCGTCGATAGCGCAGGGCGCAGGCGTCGCGCTGCCGCGTGCACACTCCAGCTTGCCAGCACGAACGGCGCGGTCAGCGCTGGCAGTCCGCAGCGCACGGCGGCCAGATGCAGGGCTGCGGCGAGCATGGTCGCACAGATCGCGGCGCGCGTGCCGAGCGCGCAGACCGCGAGCGCGGCAAGCGCGCCGTTGAAGCCGGCGAGGCCCGCGCCGAAGGCGTCCGGGCTCGCGCCGCACGCGAGTTCGAGCGTGCTCGCGAGCGCCGCGCCGCCGAGCGCATAGGCGGCCGCGCGCCGCGACGACCAGGCGAGGCCCGCGAGCACGCACAGGCCCGCCGCTGCGCCCGAGGCAAAGGTGGTCTGCGCGAGGCCGCTCAACACGCCGGCGGCGGCGTGTGCGGCCGCGGCGGGCGGTGTGCCGCGCGGGGCCAGCGGGGCTGCGGCGATTGCGCTGGCGACGGGAGCGCTGCCCGGGTGCAGCGGCAGCCAGATCCAGGTCGCGATGAGGCAGGGGACGGAATACAGCCCGAGCGGGGCGCGCGCGAGGTGGCGGTCCAATGGCCCGGCGATCCACGCGCTCGCACCGCCCGCGATGAGGGCAAGCGCGGCCGCCGTGCCCGCATCGCCGACGAAGGTGAACGCCGCGAGCGCGGCGAGCGCGCCGTTGTAGCCTGCGAGGCCGTCGCGGATCGCCGCGTCCGCATGGCCCGCCACGACCGCGCAGACGTTGGCCGCCGCGGCGCCGAGCAGGGCGGCGAAAGCCAGCCGCCAGTCGGTGAGCGCGAGCGCTGCGAGCAGGCACGCGCCCGTTCCCGCATGCGCCTGCAGCACGATCTGGCCGAGGCTGCGCAAAAGCGCACCGACGGCGGCGGTATCGGCAGTACGGGCGGTGGCGCCGGAAGCGGCGCAAAATCGGGCGGACATGGCGAAGGCGTGGCGGGCGGGTACGGGCCGGTGCGGCCCCCGTGCGAGGCGCAGGGCCGGCCAGAGTGCGAGCATAGGGGATGCGGACCGCCTCGCGCATGCGCGTGGGTTGATAGTCGCTATTTGTTGACGGGTTACGATACGCGCAAGGCGGTTGTCGTGATTATCCAGAGACAGTCTGCACGGGAGGCGAACGATGCGTGAAGTGCGTTGGGCATCCGAGACGGGCGAGGGTATCGAGCATCTGGCGTTCGATGCGCATTGCGGCCCGAAGTTTGGCGAAAAAGGCGACACGATCCGCGCGGAAAGCGTGGTCATCGGCGAGCGCTACGGCAAGTCCTATGGCCTGTGTTACGCCATCGAGTGCGACGCGCAGTGGCGCGTGCGCTGGGCTGCGTTTCGCGTGATGGGCGACGGCTCGCTCGTGCTCCACAGCGACGGCAAGGGCCACTGGACCGATGGCGAGGGGCGCGCACTGGAAGCGCTCGACGGCTGCATCGACATCGACATCGCCGCGACGCCGTACACGAACACGCTGCCGATCCGGCGTCTGGGCCTCGCGCGCGGCGAGCGCCAGCCGATCCGTGTGGTGTACATCGCCGCGCCCGAACTGGAGCCCAAGCCTGTCGAGCAGGCCTATGTGTGCATCGAGCGCGACCGCGAGTATCGCTACGAAGGCATCTTTCGCGACTTCACGGCGAACCTGCGCGTGGATGAAGATGGGCTCGTGATCGACTATCCGACGCTGTTCCGGCGTCTGCCGCCGCCGGACCGATAGCACGCGGCGACACCACGCTTACACCGCGCCGCCTGGACTCTTGCCGAACAGCAGTTGTTCGACCAGCGTGTTGTCGATGGTTTCGTTGTTCAGCGTGCGAGCGAGCAGTTCGCCCGCGAGCAGTTGCGGCGAAAACACCATATCCGGCTGCAACAGGCGCAGCCGCTGCAGGTTGCGGCTGTCGTTGACGAGCGCCACGGTGCGCACCTTCGGCGCGATCTCCTTGATGGCGAGAATCACGAAGGCATTCTCGGCGTCGTCCGAGCGCAGCGCGAGCGCGGCGAGCGCGGTTTCAGCGCCCGCGTTGTGCAGCGTGGCGGTGTCGCTCGCATCGCCGACGATGAGATCGGCCTCCGGTGGATAGTTGTGCGGAATATTGGGCGCGACGATCACGGTCGCCGCGTAGCCGCGCTTGAGGAGCCCTGCGTACACGCTATGTGCGAGCGGCGACGCACCGACGATCAAATAGTGGTTCTTGCGGGTCACGTTGGAAATGCCTCCCTTCACGATGCGTTTCAAATGGCCGCCGATCACGGGCCCGATCACAGCGCTGATCGACGTCGCGAACACGGTGATGCCGAGCACGATGATCGAAGCCGTAAAGAGCCGCGCGGTGTCCGAGCGCGGCACGATATCGCCGTAGCCGACCGTGGACATCGACACGATCGAGAAGTAGAACGCCGTGACGAGGTTGCGGATAGGCGGGTCGAAATCGTCGCCGAGATACAGCGAGCCGAACACCGCATAGACGACCAACGAGCCAATGCTCAGGAATGCGAACAGCGAGCCCGCGGCGACGCTCGCGCGATCGAAATGGCGCCAGTAGTAGATCAGCGCGCAGGCAAGCGCGAGCGAGAAGCCGGCGAGCGCGTGGCTGCGATAGTCGCCCCACAGACAGATGCTGGCTGCGCCAGCGAGCAGCACCAGTGAAAGCACCCAAGCCACGCGCGCCCGCAGCGCGATGCCGAACGACATCATCGTGAGGCCGGTCGCGACGAGCGCCTGGGGCAGCGCGAGCACGCCGAACGCGTTGATGAGCGTGATCCAGTCGTCGAACCAGTTGCCGCGCGCGTGTTCGAGCGCTTTCTGCGCGACCGGGCGCACCAGCAGCAGGCCGTCGATCACCAGCAGCACGGCCAGGTAGCCGTGCGGCACGAGCCCTCTGGCGTAGCCGCGCGGGCGGCGCGCGTACGCGCTCATTGCTGCGCGTGTTGCGTCGGCTGTGTCGGTTGCTCGGGCTGCGCCGGTTGCGTCTGCACGATGTGCAACTCGCGCGTGCGCAGGGGCAGCGAGCAGTGCGCGTCATTGAGCACCTGGCGGACCTTGCGCGACAGCTCCCAGCGCATCTCCCAGAAGGTGTCGATGTTCGACCACACGCGCACGTTGAGCACGGCGGTGCTGTCGTCGAAACGCGTCACCATCACCTGCGGCGCGGGCGAGGCCAGCACGCGCGGGTCGGCGGCGGCGAGCGTGCGCAATGCGTCGATGGCGCGGTTCACGTCGTCGCGCACCGACACTTCCACTTCGAGGTCGAGCCGACGCGTGGGATTGCGGCTGTAGTTGCGGATCGAATTGCTCCACAGCGCGCTGTTCGGCACGTATTCGCAGATGCCGTCCGGTTTCGTGAGGCGCGTGGTGAAGAGGTTCACTTCCTCGACGGTGCCCGCGACGCTGGCGCCGGCGCTGCCATCGATATAGTCGCCCACCTTGAACGGCCGCAGCAGCAACAGCATGATGCCGGCCGCGATGTTCTGCAGCGTGCCTTGCAGCGCGAGACCGATGGCGAGGCCGGCCGCGCCGAGCACCGCGACGATGCTGGCGGTCTGGATGCCGATTTGCGAAAGCGCACCGATCACGGCGACGAGGCGCACGCCCCACACGGCGGTGTCGCGCACGATGGGGCGCAGCGTGGGATCGATGCCGCCGCCGCGCCGCTTGATCCAGTTGCCCACGCGCCGGGAGAGCCACCAACCGAACCAGAGGATCGCGAAGGCCGCGCACAAGCGCAGCGCGAGCGCGGAGAGCGCGTCCCACAGGAAGCCCCAGTTGGACGGGTGCAGGTGTTCGAGGAGGGGTTGCATGGCGAATCAGTCCTTGTCTGCGGAGCCGTGGGTCCGGCTCCGTTGCGAAAGGACGTATTGTACGAGCGGCGTTTCGCTGGCGGCGCGCGTGTGGCGTGCCGCCATGCGCTTGAGCGCCGGGCGTCAGCCCTTGGGCGGTGTGTCCGCGCCCGGCCCGAGCGTGCGCTGCATGAGCGCGGTGTCGCGCCACTCGCCGTGCTTGAAGCCGACACCACGCAGCGTGCCGGTCAGCGAGAAGCCCAGGCGCTCGTGCAATTTGAGCGAGCCGCCGCGCGGGTCGGCGACCACGGCGATCATCTGCCGCCACGGGCCCGCCTCGCAGCGCTCGATCAGCGCGTTGAGCAGCGTGTGGCCGAGTCCGCGGCCGCGAAACGCCTCGTCGATATAGATCGAATCTTCGACCGTGAAGCGGTACGCCGGCCGCGGGCGGTAGGGCGTGGCGTAGCAGTAGCCCGCCACCTGGCCGTCGATCTCGGCGACGAGCCAGGGCAGGCCATGTTCGCGCACGGCGGCGTGGCGACGCAGGAGTTCGTCGAGCGTGGGCGGCGTCTCCTCGAACGACGCCGTGCCGTGCAGCACGTGGTGTGCGTAGATCGCGGCGATGGCGGGAAAGTCGTCGGCAGTGGCGTCGCGCACGAGCGCGTCGGGGTGTGGGTTCATCGGTTGGAGCGAGCGCGAAGGCAAAGGAGAAGGAGGTTTGCGTTCCTCACTATGCCTCGCGCAGGCGCGCTTTTGAAGCGTGCCAAAAAAGCCCGGTCTAGACGCGCTGCGTGCCCGCGCGATTCGCGACAGCGGAAGCGCTGCCTGCGCGCCCGAAGCGCCGCGCGCCTGCCACGCACGCGATCACCACGGCGGTGACGGCGATCATCGCGGGCGGCACGGCTTCGTGCAGCAGCAGCGCCGCGAGCACGAAGCCGAAGAACGGCTGCAGCAACTGCAACTGCCCGACGCCTGCAATGCCGCCGAGCGCGAGCCCGCGATACCAGAACACGAAGCCGATCAGCATGCTGAAGAGCGACACATAGGCGAGCCCCCACCACGAGGCCGCGCCCACCGCGGCGAACGACGCGGGCCGCAGCCACCACGCGAGCGGCGCCATCACGGGCAGCGAGATCACGAGCGCCCAGCAGATCACCTGCCAGCCGCCCAGGCGCCGCGAGAGCCGCGCGCCTTCCGCATAGCCGAGCCCGCACACGATGATCGCGCCGAGCATGAGCGCGTCGCCGAGCGGCGAGGCGTCGATGCCATGACGCAGCGCGAACGCCACCACGGCGGCGCTGCCCGCCGCGGAAAAGATCCAGAAGGCCGGCTGCGGACGCTCGCCCGCACGCAACACGCCGAACACGGCCGTGGCGAGCGGCAGCAAGCCGACGAACACGATCGCGTGCGCCGAACTCACGTGCTGGAGCGCGAGCGCGGTGAGGAGCGGAAAGCCCACCACCACGCCGAGCGCGACGATGACGAGCGGCCAGACCTCGGCGCGCGCGGGCCGTGCGGCGCGCAGCGCAAGAAGCAGCAGCACGCTGATCATGCCCGCGATGGTCGCACGCACGCTGGTGAGGAACACGGGGGCGAAGCCGAGCACGGCGAGCCGCGTGGCGGGCAGCGATCCGCTGAAGATGAGGACGCCTGCGAGGCCGCAGAGCCAGCCATCGGTGGTGGAATCGAGCGTTTTGCGCATGGATGGGCTTGGGCAAGAGAAGCATCGGTGATCGGTCCGCTGATGATGCGCGCCGCGCCGCGGGAAGGTAAGCTACAGATCAGTACAATTTGTTCAAACTGTATTGAACACGGAGCAGTACAGATGAAAGACAGAGCGAGGACGCAAGCCTTGCCCATGACGCGCGTCGAGCAGGTGATGCAGGCGCTGCGCGAGCGCATTGCCGCGCGCTCGCTGGCTGCGGGCGCGCGCGTGCCGTCCATCCGGGCGATGAGCGGGCAGCTTGGCGTGTCGAATTCGACGGTGGTGGAGGCCTACGAGCGCCTCGTCGCCGAAGGCGTGCTCGTCGCGCGGCGCGGCGCCGGATTTTTCGTGGCCGGGCACGCGCCGCCGCTCGCGCTCGCCGCGCTCGGGCCGCAGCTCGACCGCGAGATCGATCCGCTCTGGCTCACGCGCCAGTCGCTGCAGACCGAGGCCGACGCGCTGCGTCCCGGCTGCGGCTGGTTGCCCGCCTCGTGGCTGCCGCAGGACGCCGTGCGGCGCGCGCTGCGCGCCCTTGCACGCGACCCGCGCGCGCCGCTCACCGATTACGCGTCGCCGCTCGGCCTGCCGGCGCTGCGCCAGCAGCTGGCATGGCGGCTCGGTCAGCACGGCGTGGAGGCCGCGCCCGAGCGGATCGTGCTGACTGACGGCGGCACCCAGGCGCTCGACCTGCTGTGCCGCTTTCTGCTGGAGCCGGGCGACACCGTGCTCGTGGACGACCCGTGCTACTTCAATTTCCAGGCGCTGCTGCGCGCGCATCGCGTGCGCGTGGTCGGGGTGCCGTACACGCCGACGGGCCCGGATCTCGCCGCGTTCGAGCGCACGCTGGCCGAATCGCGCCCGCGCCTTTACGTGACGAACTCGGCGGTCCACAACCCCACCGGCGCGACGCTCGCGCCCGCCGTCGCGCATCGCCTGCTCAAGCTCGCCGAGGAGCACGACCTTCTGATCGTCGAGGACGATATCTTCGCCGACTTCGAAATCGAGCCCGCGCCTCGCCTCGCGGCCTTCGACGGGCTCGCGCGCGTCGTGACGATCGGCAGCTTTTCGAAGACGATGTCTGCCGCGGCGCGCTGCGGTTTCATCGCGGCGCGCGCCGACTGGATCGAGCCGCTCGTGGATCTCAAGCTCGCGGTCTCGTTCGGCAACGGGGAGATGGTGGCGGAACTCGTGCACCGCCTGCTCGTGGACGGCACGTATCGGCGGCACCTGGACGGCTTGCGCGCGAAGCTCGCCGACGCCATGGGCGAAACGCTGCAGCGGCTTTCGGCGCTGGGCCTGAGCGCATGGACGCGGCCGCAGGCGGGCCTATTCGTATGGGCGCAGTTGCCGGACGGACTCGACGCGGCGCAGATCGCGCGCGAGGCGCTGGGGGACGGCGTGGTGCTCGCGCCGGGCAACGTGTTCAGCGTGTCGCGCAGCGCGAGCGATTTTCTGCGTTTCAATGTTTCGCAGTGCAATCGTCCCAAGGTCTACGAAACATTGCAGCGTGCGATGGAGCGCGTGGCGCAGCCGGCATGAAGCGGCTGCGCCCGAGCATCACGGTTCGTGACGCAGATAGCCTTCCTTCGACGGATCGCGCATGCGCCACGAGACGATCAGCGAAATCGCGCACAGCGCGGTCACGTACCAGTAGAACGTGGACTCGCTGCCTGCCGACTTGAACCACAGCGCGACGTATTCGGCCGAGCCGCCGAACAGCGCATTTGCTACCGCGTACGAGAGGCCCACGCCCATCGCGCGCACTTCGGGCGGAAACATCTCCGCCTTGATGAGGCCGCTGATCGACGTGTAGAAGCTGACGATCGCGAGCGCCACCGTGATCAGCGCGAACGCGGCCACGGGGCTCGCCACGTCTTTGAGCGCATGCATGAGCGGCACTGTGCCGATGACTGCGAGAGCGCCGAACAGGATCATCGACGTGCGGCGGCCGATCTTGTCGGACAGCGCACCGAACACCGGCTGCATCAGCATGTAGACGAAGAGCGCGCAGGTCATCACGTTGCTCGCGGTTTTCGCGTGCATGCCGGCCGTGTTCACGAGGTACTTCTGCATGTAGGTCGTGAACGTGTAGAAGATCAGCGAGCCGCCTGCGGTGAAGCCCACCACCGTCAAGAACGCGCCCTTGTGTTGCCAGACGCCGCGAATCGTGCCTGCGTCGCGTTTGTGGCGCGACTCGCTCGTCGAGGTTTCGTCGAGCGATTTGCGCAGATAGAGCGAGATCAGCGCGGCGAATGCGCCGACCACGAACGGAACGCGCCAGCCCCAGGCCTTCAGTTCTTCGGTGGAAAGCGTCTGCTGCAGGATCACGAGCACGAGGAGCGCGCAGAGTTGGCCGCCGATCAGCGTGACGTACTGGAACGACGCGAAGAAGCCGCGTCGGCCCTTGAGCGCGACCTCGCTCATGTAGGTCGCGCTCGTGCCGTACTCGCCGCCCACCGAAAGCCCCTGGAAGAGCCGTGCGACGAGGAGCAGGAACGGGGCGAACGCGCCGATCTGCGCGTAGGTGGGCAGCATGGCGATCACGAGCGAGCCGCCGCACATCATGAGCACCGAGATCATCATCGCGCTGCGGCGGCCGTGGCGGTCGGCGATGCGGCCGAACAGCCAGCCGCCGATCGGGCGCATGAGGAAGCCCGCGGCGAACACGCCGGCGGTGTTGAGCAGCTGCGTGGTGCTGTTGCCGCTCGGGAAGAACGCGGGCGCGAAATACAGCGCGCAGAACGAGTAGATATAGAAGTCGAACCACTCGACGAGATTGCCCGACGAGGCGCCGACGATGGCGAATACGCGTCGCCTCGTGTCTTGCGCGGATAGCGTGGTTGGGTCGGTCTGGACGTCCATGGGCGGGTCTTCTCCTGGTTTGTGTGTTTTATGGCGAACGGCCGTCATGCGGCCGTCGCGAGAGTTGCATCGCGCGCCGCCGGGTCCCGGCGCGCGATGCCCGCGATTTTAGCTAACTGTAATTAAATGTGTGGAAAATGTAATGATGTCGCGAACGGGGTCCGAGCAGGCCCCATCAGGCCGGCGTGATGCGTGCTCGCGAGGCACAAGAAAGCCAGCGGGGAGCCGCTGGCTGGAGGGGAAAAGCAGGCGAAGCGCGCTCAATGCTGCTTGCGCAGCGGCACGTCACGCAGCAGCCACGACAGCGCGAACGAGAACACCACCACGACCGCAGCCGAGAGATAAACCGTGTGCAACGCCCCGGCGAATGCATCGAGATACTGCGCGTGCAGCGTGGGCGGCAGATGGTGGATCACGTCGGGCGTGAGCGGCTGCGGCAGTTCCACGTCGGCCGTGAGCACCTTTTCGAGCCGCGCGTGCAGCCCGTGGGAGAACACGGCGCCGAACGCGGCCACGCCGACCGAGCCACCGATCGAGCGGAACAGCGTCGCGCCCGATGTGGCCACGCCCATGTGGCGAAATTCCACGGCATTCTGCACGGCGAGGATCAGCACCTGCATCACCATGCCGAGGCCGCAGCCGAGCAGGCCCATGTAGACATACATGAGGTGAATCGGCGTGTCGATCTGCAGGCGCGCGAGCAGCATCATCGCCACGGCCACGAGCGCCGTGCCCACGATCGGGAATATGCGGTACTTGCCGATCTTGCTGATGATGCGGCCCGTGATGATCGACATCACGAGCACGCCGCCCATCATCGGCAGCATCTGCATGCCGGCCTGCGAGGGCGTCGAGCCCTTCACCACCTGCAGATAGAGCGGCAGGAACGTAACCGAGCCGAACAGCGACACGCCCACGATGAAGCCGATCAGGCTCGCGAGCACGAAGGTGCGCTGGCGGAAGAGTTCGAGCGGCATGATGGGCTCGGCGGCATGCTTTTCCTCGTGGATGAAGCCCGCGAGAGCGACGATGCCGAGCAGCAGCGTGAGCCAGAGCGTAGGCGACGTCCACGGCAGCAGCGAGCCGCCCTCGCTCGTGAAGAGGATCAGGCAGGTGAGGGCGGCGGCGAGCCAGCCCGCGCCCATGTAGTCGATCACGTGCTTCACGTGCGCGGCGCGCGGCTTGAACACCGCGCCGATCACCACGAGCGCGATCGCGCCGAGCGGCAGGTTGATGTAGAAAATCCAGCGCCACGACAGATGCTCGACGAGAAAGCCGCCGAGCAGCGGCCCGATCACCGTGGCGATGCCGAACACGCCGCCGAACATGCCCTGATACTTGCCGCGCTGAGCGGGCGGAATCACGTCGCCGATGGCGGCCATCGTCACGACCATCAGGCCCCCGCCGCCAATGCCCTGCAAGGCGCGCAGCACGATCAGCTGCTCCATGTTCTGCGCCACGCCGCAAAGTGCCGAACCGATCAGGAAGATCACGATGGCGGCCTGCAGCACGATCTTGCGCCCGAACAGGTCGCCGAACTTGCCGTAGAGCGGCACGACGATCGTCGAGGTGAGCAGGTAGGCCGTGACGACCCACGAGAGCCGATCGAGCCCGCCCAGCTCGCCGACGATGGTGGGCAGCGCCGTCGAGACGATGGTCTGGTCGAGCGCGGCCAGCAGCATGACGAGCAGGAGCGCCGGAAACAGCAACCGGATCGGTGGATGGCCGCCGGTATCGGCAGCCGGGCCCGACGCCAGCACCGCTGCATTCGCGTGAGCGCCGACCCCCGCCGTAGCGGGCACAGGGTGTTTCGTGCTGGGTTTCATCGTGTCCGTCAATCTTGAAATTAATTAATTCGGAGGTTAATATTAGGACAATTATTCCAGTTGGTCAAAATTCATTTTGTTACCGGGCAGGACACCTATGAACGCGCCAGAACCTTCTCTCGACAGCGCAGGCGGCACGCCAGGCCGGGCCGCCGCGCGCCGTCCCGGCCGGCCGAGCGGCGGCGTGGGCGGGGCGGAACAGCGCGCGCGTCTGATCGAAGCCGCACTCGCGCTGTTCGCGCGCCAGGGCATCCTCGACACCTCGCTCGCTGCCATCGCCCGCGAGGCGGGCGTGACGCCGGCGATGGTCCACTACTACTTCAAGACGCGCGATCAACTGATCGACGTGCTGATCGACGAGCGTTTCGTGCCGCTGCGCGAGTCGCTTGGCGACATCTTCGCGGAGCATCCCGACGATCCCGTGGCGGCGCTCACTGCGCTCGTGCAGCGCTTCGTGGCGCTGGGGCAGCGCAATCCGTGGTTTCCGCCGCTGTGTGTGCGCGACGTCATCAGCGAGGGCGGCGTGCTGCGCCAGCGCATGCTCGAGCGCCTCGGCCGCGAGCACCAGGAAACGGCCCACACGGCCATTGCGCGCTGGCAGCGCGAGGGCCGGCTCAACGCGGCGCTGGAGCCTGCGCTGCTGTTCCAGTCGCTGATGGGCCTGACGCTCTTGCCGCTCGCCACCAGCCAGATATGGCGCGGCGACGCGCAGCAGCCGCACGTGGGCGTCGAGGCGGTCGCGCGCCATGCGGTCGCGCTCATCACCCAGGGCGTGGGGCCAGGGCGCATCGACGCACGCACCGATACGGGCATTGATACGGATTAGCCGCCAGCGCGCGCCGTGGTACGCTCCGGGACCTTTGCGGCACGCCCCGTGCGCGGTGCCGCGCGAATGTTTCCCGGTCGAGGTCCGGTCTGTCTTCTTCTGCTGCTGCTTCCCGCGCTTCTGCGCATCGAGCCCCCGCCATCGTCTGGTTTCGCGACGATCTCCGGCTCGCCGACCAGCCCGCGCTCGCGCAGGCCGCGGCGAGCGGCCTGCCGCTGATCTGCGTCTGGATTCACGATCCGCATGCCTCGGGCGAGCGCCCGGAGGGCGGGGCGGCGCGCTGGTGGCGCCATGAATCGCTGCGCGCGCTCGAAGCGGCGCTGGCTGTGCGCGGCGGCCGCCTGCTGCTCTTGCAGGGCGACGAAGCGGCGACGCTGGACGCCCTCGTCACCGACACCGGCGCGCAAGCCGTGTACTGGAACCGCCGCTACGGGGCGGCGCAACGCGAGGTCGATCGCGCCCTCAAAGCCTCGCTGCGCGAGCGCGGCGTCAGTGCGGAAAGCTTCGGCGCCCAGCTCCTCAACGAGCCATGGACGGTGCTCAATCAGTCCGGCGAGCCGTTCCAGGTCTTCAGCGCCTACTGGCGCGCCTGCCTGCGCATGGGCGATCCGCCGCCGCCGGAAGGCGAGCCCGAACGGATGATTTTTCAATCGCTGCCAGCACGTCTTACCCAACGTGCATCGAAACTCGACGCGCTCGGCCTGGCGCCTCGCGCGCCCGACTGGTCGGGCGGCATGCGCGCGGCCTGGCCTGCGGGAGAGGAAGCCGCGCTGGAGCGCCTGCGCGCGTTCCTCGCCACCGACCTCGACGCCTACGCCGGTGAGCGCGACGAACCCGGCGACGCGGCCACGAGCCGCCTCTCCCCGTATCTCGCCGTCGGCGCGATTTCGCCGCGCCAGGTCTGGGCGGCGCTCAAGGCGGCGCAGCACGCGCACGGACGTGGATCGGCGCGCCGCGCTGCGAGCGCCGAAAAGTTCGCGAGCGAGTTGGGCTGGCGGGAGTTCTGCCATTACCAGCGGTTTCACTACGCCGATCTGGCGACGCGCAACCTGCGTCCCGCATTCGACGCCATGCCGTGGCGCAAGGACGCCGCTGGCCTGAAAGCGTGGCAGCGGGGGCTGACCGGCTATCCGCTCGTCGATGCCGGCATGCGCGAACTCTGGCACACAGGCTGGATGCACAACCGCGTGCGCATGGTCGTGGCATCGTTCATGAGCAAACATCTGCTGATCGACTGGCGCGCAGGCGAGTCGTGGTTCTGGGACACGCTCGTCGACGCCGACCCGGCCAGCAACCCGGCCAACTGGCAGTGGGTGGCGGGCTCGGGCGTGGATGCCGCGCCGTATTTCCGCATCTTCAATCCGGTGCTGCAGGGCCAGAAGTTCGACCCGCGCGGCGCCTACGTGCGGCACTGGGTGCCGGAGCTGGCGGGCCTGCCCGATGCGCTCGTGCACCAGCCGTGGAAGGCCAGCGCGCAGCAGCTCGAAGCGGCGGGCGTGCGCCTCGGCAAAACTTATCCCGAACCTGTCGTCGAGCACGAACTGGCGCGCCAGCGTGCACTCGAAGCCTATGCACAAACGGGCAAGGCCAAGGGCCTTGCCGCTTCGCGACAGAGTTCAACGCAGGACAAAAAACAGGGCGGCAAAGCGTGAGCGCGGCCGTCATCGGGCTGTCTTGTGATGCGGCTATCGTGCGCGGCGCGGATGGGCGCACGCGCGGCACGCAGGAACCGGACGGCATTAAGATTGCTCTATCAGGACGGCCCGCGTTGCCGTGCGCCCGGCGTGACTCCGGGCCCGTAGCCTTGCGGCACTCGGCCTGACAGACAGAAAGGCATGTAAGCAAACACAATGAACGCAGTACACAAGCTCGACCGGACGACCATCGTCCTCGTCGAAGACGACCCGCACAGCCGGGCGTCACTGACTTCGCTACTCGAGGCGGAGGGTGCGCATGTCGTGGCGGTCGAAGACGCTGAAACCGGTGTCGAAGCGGCCCTGAGCCTGCACCCCGACGCCGTGGTCTGCGATCTCGACCTGCCGGCGATGGACGGCTTCTACCTGATCCAGCGTCTGCGCGATTACGAAATCCGCGGCGACCATGCTCCGACCGTCGCGGTCGCGCTCACGGGCCACACCGACGAAAGCTGGCGTTTGCGCAGCATCGGCGAAGGCTTCCAGCACTTCATGACCAAGCCGGCCCGGCCGGACGAACTGGTGACGCTGCTGAGCGACGCGATCGACGCGCGCCAGTCGCTATGACGCCGCGCGCGTAGCGCGGCGCGAAAGGTGTGGGTGCTGACGGACTGAAGCGCCGCGACATGCGGCGCGGGCGATCTGTTGCCTGCGCTGAACGGCGGGCAAGAACGGTTAGCTAACGGACGAGGGCTGCGCAGTGGCTTCGGGCGCCGCAGCGGCGCCCGGCTGTGCGGCCTTGTCGACCGAATTGGCCTGGCTCTCCTGGCATTGCGCGCAGAGACCCTTGAGTTCGATGCCGTCGCCGGCGAGCCGGTAGCCCGCGGCCTCGATCTGCGCAACTAACGCTTGACGCAGCTTGGGCTCGTGCAACTCGGTGACGTTGCCGCACCGCTGGCACACCACGAGAATGCCGTGCTGACACTGCGTGAGGTCGTGGCACACGGCGAACGCGTTGATCGATTCGATGCGGTGGATGAGCCCCGCCGACAGCAGGAAGTCGAGCGCCCGGTAAACCGTGGGCGGCGCCGAACCCGGATGGATCTGGCGCATTTCGTCGAGCAGCGAATACGCCTTGGTCGCGCGTCCCGAGGCCAGCAGCAACTCCAGCACCTTGCGGCGGATCGGCGTGAGCTTTTCGCCGCGCTCGCGGCAATAGGCCTCGGCCATCGCGAGCGCGGACTCGACCGAAGCGCCCTTGACACCGTCGTGCGAGTGGGCATGGCCGTGCGCGTGGTCGTGCGCCTCGGTGTCGCTATGCAGGGCAGGGGCGTCCGGGGACGGTTTTGCTGTCTTCATGCTTGCGATTATACGGGGCGCGCCGCCGGCCCGCCCGCGCCGCCATGGAGCGACGGCTCAGGTGAGCGGCAGATCGATGTACTTGCGGAAGCCCTGACGCTGCGCGATGCGCTGATACCAGCGTTCGACATTCGGCAGCGGCTCGCGCTCCACGCCTTCGAGTCCGAACCAGCGCCGCGCGTACGCGCCGAGTACGATGTCGGCGAGCGAGAAGCGCTCGTTTTCCATGAAGAAGCGGCCTTGCAGATGGTGGTCGAGCAGCCGCCAAAGCGGGGTCAGCTGATCGAAGTCGGCCGCGAGCTTCGCCGTGTCGCGCTTTTCGGGCGGCGTGCGTACGAGCGCGAGGAACACAGGGCGCTCGATGGGCGCGAGCGTGCCGATCGACCAGTCGAGCCAGCGCTCGATCGAGGCGCGCACCTTCGGGTCGGTCGGGTAGAGCAGGCTCGAAGGGCCGTACTCCATCGCCAGATAGCGCAGGATCGCGTTCGACTCCCACAGCACGAAGGTGCCGTCGGTGATCGTCGGGACCTTGCCGTTCGGATTCATGGCGAGATAGGAAGGCTCGTTGAGATGACCGAACGAGCCGCCCGCGTCGATGCGCTGGAACGGCAGCACGAGTTCATCGCAACACCACAGGACTTTCTGGACATTCACCGAATTGGCGCGTCCCCAGATCGTGATCATCTGGCGCGTACTCCTTGCAAGAGGAAAAAGGGTCAAGCCTGGCGCAGGCCGCCACGATACACGATTCTCGCGCGGTTTATTTGCGCAGCCAGGCATTTCGTAGAATAGGCGCTGCGCGGCGCCGGGAGTTCCGCTGCCGCGCCCGCTTAGTGCGGCACCGCTCCCTCGATTGCCTGCGCGGCCGCCACGAACCTCAACATCCGTCCGAGATCCGCCCATGGCCCGCATTGTCCCCGACGACTGGCAGCATCTCGAAGCCACCGGCGCCGCCGCGCGCGAGCGCGAAACGCTCGCCGCGCTCGCCCGCGGTTTGCCGAATGGCTACACCGTCTATCACGGCGTGCACTGGACGCGGCTCTCCGAAGGCTTTTCGGTCTTCGGCGAGGCCGATTTCGTGATCGTCAGCCCGGCTGGGCGCGTGATGATCGTCGAGCAGAAAACCGGCTTTTTGCGCGAAACGCCAGGCGGGCTCGTCAAGGCGTACATGCAAACCGAGCGCAACGTGGCGATCGCGCTGGCACGCACGGTCGAGGGGCTGCACCGGCGCTTTACGGCGTCGTTCGGCGCGGGCACCTACGTGCTCGAAGAGCTGTTCTATTGCCCCGACCACGTGGTGCGGGAGCCTGCCATCGCGGGCGTGAACCCGGCGCGCATCGTCGACGCCACGCGCAAGGCGCAGCTCGCCGCCATCGTGCTCGAAGCCATACCCGCCGACGAGCCGCGCCTGCCGTGCGCCGCCAGGATCCATCACTTTCTCGCCGACGAACTTTCGCTCACGCCCGACACCAGCGCGCTGCTCGGCGCGGCCGGCACGCTCGTCACGCGGCTCGCGGGCGGCCTCGCCACGTGGGCGCGGCGCCTCGAATTCGCCCCGTTCCGGCTGCGCGTGATCGGCACGGCGGGCTCGGGCAAGACGCAACTAGCCGTGCAGGTCATGAAGGACGCGGTGGCGCGCGGCGCGCGCACGCTCTACGTGTGCTTCAACCGGCCGCTTGCGGATCACATCGCGCAGCTCGCGCCGCCCGGGGCAAAGGTGGCGACCTATCACCAGCTGTGCGACTGGGTCGCGCGCGACGGCGGCCACGTGCCCGACTTCGCGAGCGCCGGCGCGTTCGACGACCTCGTGCAGCGCTTCGGCGAGATGCCGATTGCCGAGCGCTGGCAGTTCGACGTGCTGATCGTCGACGAAGGGCAGGATTTCCACGAGCCGTGGGTCGGCGCACTCGGGCGTCTGCTGCGGCCGGACGCTGCATGGTGGTGGCTCGAAGATCCGCTGCAGAACCTGTACGTGCGCGAGCCGCTCGCGCTGGCGGGCTGGACCGTGCTGCGCGAGACCACGAACTACCGCAGCCCGCGCGACATCCTCGCATTCCTGCGCGACGTGGCCGGACCGACCGTGCCCGCCATCGCGCAGCTCGCCGCGGGGAGTCCGTTCGACGGCTCCGAGGTGACCGTGGCGAGCTGGGACGAGCATGAAGCCGGACCGGGCGCGGAACCTGGGGTGGTTCTGGTCACGAAACGCGCGATTACGCAGGCGCTTTCGCTGGGCTTTCGCAAGCAGGACATCGTCGTGCTTTCCTGGCGCGGACGCGAGCATTCGCTGTTCGCGACGCTCGATCAGCTCGGCCCGCACCGGCTGCGCAGCTTCACCGGCCAATACGACCTGTTCGGCAATCCGCAGTACCGCGAGGGCGATGTGCTGCTCGATTCGATCTACCGCTTCAAGGGCCAGTCCGCGCCGTGCGTGATCCTGACCGAGGTGGACTTCGAGTCATTCGACGAACGCGCCGCGCGCAAACTCTTCGTCGGCGCGACGCGTGCGGCCATGAAGCTCATCGTGGTGGCGTCGCCGCGCGCCGCGCGATTCATCGAGGGCCGGCGCGGCGGCGTCTAAGCGCCGGCTCGCTCAGCTCCAGGCCGAGGCGCCGATCAGCGTGCCCGTGCGCGCCTGGGCGTTCCACCAGATCACGCGCAGGAGCGGCGCGGTCTGGGCGATCAGGATGGCCTGCACCGGATCGCTCTCGATGAAGTGCGTGACGCCGCTGCGGATGGCCGCCGCGGCCTTGTGCGCAGCCACGGCCGCGGCCGTGTCGTCGTGTTCGTCCGGCGTGCGCATGATCAGTTCGAGGTGCCCGAAACCGTGGCGTTCGAGCCAGGCGAGCGTGCGCTCGCGGTCGATCTCCGGACGCCCCGTGATGATCGCGCGCGTGCGTTTCATGTCGATGCCGGGCAGGCGCTCGAACGGCACCAGCTCGTCGCGCTCGGCGAGCGCGGCGACGAGGTCTTCGTCGTAGCGCGCAATCGGGAGGTCGGGGAGCAGGACGCCATCGAGATCGATGGCGTAGACCGCGTACTCGTGGTCGTCGGCCATGCGCGTGCCGTCGCCGTCGCCATCGCGGATCCAGTCGGCGCGATAACGGTCGGTGTAGGCCTGGCGCTCCCACGGGAACAGCGCGAAATAGCCGCTCGCGTCGATCGAATAATCGGGGCGCAGACGGCTGAGGTCGTCGTAGGCGCCGGTGAGCGTGCGCACGACGAGCCCGTGCTCGCTCAGGAACGCGATGCAGTCCACGAGCGTATGGCCGCGCCCCGCGATGTCCTCGCAGAGCAGCACTTTCGAGCCCGGTTCGGGTAGCGGCAGCGTGGAGTCCCAGCGCACTTCGCGCGTGGCGCGGTCGTAGCGCAGGAATGCGACAGCCGCACCCGTTGCGTGCGAAACCATCAGCGCAAGCGGCGCGCCGCCGCGCAGGATACCGACCACGAGGTCGAATTCCTCCGCGATCAGCGCCGGCTGCAGCGACTCGACCCAGTGATCGAGCTGTTCGTAGGTGAGCGGAACGACAGGTTTATCCATGGGTTGAATTGGGTGTCGAAGCGCGTAATCGGCAAGCGCGCGGCAACTGCGCAATGCGCGTTTCCGATAGCGGTGTACGAGAAAAAGACGGCTATTGTCAGCACAATGTTTGACGATATTATGCCTATGCTCACCAGCGCCTGCTGGCATGGTGGGTGGAGGTAGCAGGAAAACGAGGGAAACGCAGCAGGAAAAAGCGGCGCATTACCGCAAAATGTCGCGTAGCGCCGCGCAAAGACACACGAAAACGACGCGAATCATCGCGCGAAAGGGCTCGGGCAAGATGTGGCATGGGAAGGGATGGCCAGGCTGGCGGCGCTGGGCCGCCGTGGTGGCGCTCGCGGGTGCGGCGCCGTTTTTTGCACCTTCCGCGCAGGCGGCGGGTTCTGCGGGTGCGCTCTCGCTCGACGTCGATGGCGAGGTGCGCGTGACCAACAACGCGTCCCACACGGCGTATCACTTCAGCGAGGCGCAGCTGCTCGCGCTGCCCGCGCATTCGATCACGACGGCCACGACCTGGACGCCGCGCTCGACCTTCACGGGCCCGCTGCTTTCGGACGTGCTCGAGGCCGTGGGCGCCTACGGCAGCGAGATCGAGATCCATACGCTCGACGACTACACCTGTGTCGTGCCCGTGGCCGACGCCGCGCGCTATGGCGTGGTGGTCGCCTATGAGATGAACGGCCAGCGCCTCAAGGTAAGCAATTTCGGCCCGTTGTTCCTGATCTACCCACGCGACCAGCATCCGCTCGAGCTCGACGGCGCGGCCGGTGACTCGAAGTTCGCGTGGCAGATCAAGTCGATGACGATCAAGCGGTGAGTAGCGGGTGATACAACGTCCCTTGCGACGCCTGCTGCAGGCGATCATCTGGATGGCGGCGCTCGCGCCGCCCGTGGTGGCGGTCGGCTATCTGCTCTACGCGAACCTGCTCAATCCGCAGGTCGTGCAGCGCATCACGGGCAATTACGACGGCCTGTACTGGGACGCCGCGCAGCTCCAGATCGCCTACGCACGCTTCGAGAGCCAGCTGCTGATGTTCGCGGACGGCATCGACCGCGATCTCGACAAGGTGCGGCTGCGCTACGAGGTGCTGCAGTCGAAGCTCAACGTGATGAAGGGCTCGACGCTCTCGCTCGACTCGACGCCGGGCCTGAAGCGCCGCCAGGACGCCGATCTCGCCATTCTGGCCGCGACGATCTCGCCATTCGAGGCCGAAATCGCCACGCTCGCGGACAACCCCGAACGCGCGGTGCCGATGCTCATGGCGCTCGACCTGCACTGGACCCAGGTGACCGACCTCGCGCTGAACCGGCGTTTCGCCGACGTGACCGAGCGCGAGGCGATCCGGCACGATTTCATCGCCAAGCGCCGCGAACTGTTCGCTTCGGGGCTCGTGCTGCTCGTGCTTTCGGCGGCGGCGGGCGTGCTGCTCGTGATGAACGGCTACCGGCGCACGCGCCTCTTGCACCAGCAGCGCGCGGCGCTCGAAGCCGAGCACCAGGCGAGCCGCGCCGCGCGCGAGGCGAGCATGGCGAAGGACGCCTTCCTCGGCATGATCAGCCACGAACTGCGCACGCCGCTGCACGCGATCGTCTCGTCGATCGAGCTGCTCGGCTTCAACTCGCATTCGGAAGCCGACCGCAAGGTGATCCAGCGCCTCGAAACCGCGGCTCGCCAGCTCGAAGCGCAGATGAAGGACCTCACCGACTACGCGCGTCTCGGCGCGGGCAAGCTCGAATTGCGCCAGGAAGAGTTCGAGCCGCGCGAACTGCTGCAGTCGATCGTCGATGAGAACGAGCAGGCGGCGCGCTCGCGCGGGCTCGTGTTCGAGCATGCGTGGGTGGGCCCGCAGCGGCGCGTGGTGGCCGACCCGCATCGGATTCGCCAGATCGCCGGCAACCTCGTCACGAACGCGATCCGCTACACGGAGCGCGGCAAGGTGCGGCTCGAATTCTGGCTGCAGGCGCCCGCGCGGGTTCCGCGGCCATCACAGGACGCAGAGGGCGCGCCGAAACCGGCTGGCGGCGACACGCTCGTGATCGTCGTCGGCGACACGGGGCCTGGCGTGGCGCCGGACCAGATTCCGCTCATCTTCAAGGAGTTCACGCAGCTCGACACGTCGCGCTCGCGGCGCTATGAAGGCGCGGGGATGGGGCTCGCGATCGTGCGCGGCCTCGTCGAGCTGTTCGGCGGCACGATCGAGACGCAAAGCCGCGTGGGCAAAGGCACGACCTTCACCGTGCGCATTCCCGTTACGCCGGTCGAGCCGCCGGCGCCCGCGGCCGTGGCCGAAGCGGCGCTGCCCGCGCGGGCGCTGCCGCAGGTGCTCGTCGTCGACGACAACCCGCTCGTGCGCGATTCGCTCTGCGAGATGGTCGCGCACATGGGCTACCGCGCGCTCGCGGCCAGCGACGCCGACAGCGCGCTCGCGCTGCTCGCGCACGAGGTGTGCGACGTGGTGCTGCTCGACCTGCACATGCCGGGCCGCGACGGCTACGACTTCGTGGCGGGGCTCGAGGCCGCGCAGGATGTGCTCGCGCAGCCGCGCGTGATCGCGGTGAGCGCCGACGTGGCGGGGCTGGCGGCGCTTCCGGACACTGCGGGCAAGACGCCGGGCGGCGAGGGCGCGCCGTTTTTTGACCGGCTCACGAAGCCGGTGCATTACGAGGTGCTGCGCGCGGCGTTGCAGCGCGCGCTGAGCGCGCCGCGGGCGGCGGTGTGAAAGGCGCGGGAGCGGGTTGAGCGAGCAAAACGCGGCGTTAGCCGCGGTTGAGCCGCTTCGAAAGATCGGCGACGAGAATCGCCATGCGCGCCGGCTTTTCGTAGCAGGCCACGTTGTAGTGGCGTACGACCTGGCTGATCTCCGATTCGCTGGCCTTGCCGGTCAGCAGTTCGCCGGTGAGCACGAAGATGGGCGCATCGGGGTTCTCGGAGGCGCGCACGCTGCGGATCGCCTCCGCGGCGGTCTGGCTGCCGAACAGCCAGTCGATCACCACGCCGTCGAACACGTTGTTTTCGAGCGCTTCGTTGAATGCCGCGAGGCCGTAGAGCGCGAGCGCCGTGTAGCCGCTGTGCTCGAGGTAGTCGCGCAGGTTGTCGGCGGAAGAGCGGTCGTCGTCCACGACGGCGATGAGCGGCTTGTCGGACTCGGCGCGGCGCGGGTAGATCTCGATCTTGTGGACTTCGCGCGCGTTCTGGTAGAGCGCGCCGTCCGGGCGCACCACGCGCCACTGGCCCTGCTTTTCGTAGGCGACGAAGTCGGGGCGGCTGCCCGCCTCGACCGGTGCGCCGATCCAGGCGGTGCAGGGCAGTTCGGCGGCGCTCACGCAGAGGATCGCTTCTTGAGCGCTGGCCCCGACCATGCCGGGGTCGAGCAGTTGCGCCCCGAACAGCTGGCCCGCGGGTTCGCCGAACGCTTCGGCCACTTTCTTGATCTGCGCGAGCGTCCACGGGCTGTTGCCGCGCAGCTTGCGGTGCCCCTGTGAAAAGCTCAGGTCAAGAATCCGGCACAGCTCGGTCGTTTGCTGACGCTTGCCGATGCCGTGACGGCTCATCAGCTCGCGTACGCGCTCCGCCACCGAGGCCGAGTCGGTTGTGTATGCAACGTTCGACATACTGCTTGAAGGGAGATTCGTGGATTCAGTTTCTGATTGATCATGCCGTGGTGCCGCGGGGCCGGTTTGACCGGACCTCCTGCGGCCTGCGCACGGGAGCACGATATTCTAAACGCATAAAATGCCAGACGACGGCGTTATTTTAGCGAAATGTAATGCGGCGCCGAATACGGGAATGTAAGCGTATATTCGGCTTCGTTTACACATGGCTTGCGATATTCGCGGCATTGCGGGGACGGCGCGCGACTGCGAAGATGCACGATTTTGAACGCCGTGCGCTCGCGCGCGGCGAATCAACCTTACTGGGGCGAGGGGTATCGTTTGGACGACGTGCGCAACGGCGGGACATGGCGGCATGAAGGCGTGCCGTATTACAGCCAGTGGGGCAGCGCCGACTGGGTGGCGCCTATCGTCGAGCGTGGCGCCGACCCGTGCGAGGACCCGCGCTGGCGGGCGAGCGGCTTCACCGAGGCCGACGCCTATCGCTTCTGGGCCAAGCGCTTGTGCGGCCTGACCTGCCTCGAATCGGCGCTCGACTATTGGGGCGTCGCGCATGCGCCGCGCGCGCAGATGCTCGAAGAGGCGTTGCGGCACGGTGTATATCGCGTGCGCGAAGATGGCGGCGTGGATGGCTTGATCTACCGCCCGTTCGCCGGATGGGTGGAAGCCGCGTTCGGCGTGCACGTGGAGGTAATGATCGACGAGGACATTGCGGCGAGTGCAGGGCGCGTTGATGCCGAAACGCTCGCCATCGTTTCCGTGAGCCCCGAGATCCGCTATCCCGAGCGGATGGACCCCGGCCGGGGCGGGCATCTGATCCTGCTGCACGGACGTGGCGATGGCGGTGTGTGGTTTCACAATCCTTCGGGCATCGCGCCGTACCAGGCTGACGCCTGGCTGCCCTATGAGACGGTTGCACGGTTTCATGCCCGGCGGGGTATGGCGCTTAGGCGGCCGTGCTGATCGCGCGTGGTTTTTTTTTGTGGTTCCTGGCTGCTTTGGCCTTTTCTTGTTTTCGCGTCGGTATGCAGGCGTTGCCCCTGTGCGGGGCGGCACCTACTTTCTTTGCGGCGGCAAAGAAAGTAGGCAAAGAAAGCCGCTCAAACCGCTAGCGCCTGCCACAGTTCACATCTCGACGTAAATGGTGAATGGCTCCGGAGCGTCTGTCACCTCGCACCACCAAAGTGAGTGACAAGGCAGTCATTCATTCCGCTGCTCGCTACGCTCGCTGCGGTTGGGTCTGCATGGGAAACCAGGGGGGGATTGTCAAGCTTCGCGAGAACGCACGCGCACCAATAGTTTTCGGTTATGCCATTCGGCGCGCGCAGCGCCGCCGGAAGGATGAGCGCCTTGTCACTACCTTTGAAGGTGCGAGGTGACAGACGCTCCGGAGCCATTCACCATTTACGTCGAGATGTGAACTGTGGCAGG
>NZ_JBFRCN010000052.1:0-69288 GCF_040965835.1 Paraburkholderia sp. BR10872 | reverse complement strand
CTTCCCATCCCGAACAGGACCGTGAAACAGCTCCACGCCGATGATAGTGCGGATTGCCCGTGTGAAAGTAGGTAATCGTCAGGCTCCTTATGCAGCAAGTCCAGAACCCCGGTGTCTCCGAAAGAGAGCCGGGGTTCTGGCGTTTGGGCGCGGGAAAATAGAAGGCTATCTGCTCGTTCACTGAACGACGCAGCAAAGCCACCTCACGGCCAGCTCGACTGGCCGCGGTGAGAATGTGGCAAGGGGCGCGCCGACGCAGTGCCGGCGCTGGGTTCAGTGCCTGCGGCGAACCCGGTCGAGCACGTGATGCTCGGCCAGCCAGTGATGCATCATGCCTTCGCCGTCGTGCTCTTTCCGGTAGGCGCGCGATTCGAAAATCGATAGCCCGAGCAGAACCAGCAGACCTACAGCAAGACCGATCAGACCCGCAATAGTTTCGGCATCCATGGCAGCCTCCTGTCGATTGCAGCCATGTCCGTATCTTAGAACAGTGTCGCAACGGAAAAAATAGCGAATTCAGCCGCTTCGCTACTGGCCGGGGCGCCGCTGGATCACCATTCAGAAAGGATTTGAGGCGATGTACCGTGTTTATCTGGCCCTTGCAATGGCCGCACTGCTCTCGGCGTGTGCCGACAACGCACCGACTCACCGCCACGGCACCCCGCCGCAGGATCCGCCCGACTACCACGGTGTGCCGACCGACGACCGACCGCCGATGATGATCGACAACCCGCCGCCTGCACAGTAAGAGCCGACGCCTGGCGCGAGCGCCGTCAGTGCAACTGCACAGCCACAGGTACGATCGCGCCGCTGATGCGCGGTAGCAACGGCGAGAGCGTCAGCCCGCGCGCGGCCATGAAGACGAGCAGAGCGATCCACAACCCATGATTGCCGAGCGGCCCGACCAGCGCCCATGACGCGCACAAAAACACAGCCAGCGACACCGCCATGGCTTGCATGAGTTCGCGTGTGCGCGTCGCGCCGATGAATACGCCGTCCAGCAAAAAGCCCCAGACGGAGATGAGCGGCGAAAGCGCGGCCCATGGGAGGAATGCCTGAGCAGCGGCACGCACGGCCGGCTGGTTGGTAAGCTTCTCGATGATCCAGGGGCCGCAGGCCCAATAAACGAACGAAAAACCGAAGGCACCCAGCGCTGCCCAGAACAGGTTGACCTTCACGGCCTGGCGGAACGCATCGCGATTACCCGCGCCGATCGCCGCGCCTACCAGCGCTTCGGCCACATGGGCGAACCCGTCGAGACCGTAGGCCATGAAGGTCTGGAAGTTGAGGAGCAGGGCGTTCGCGGCAAGGATCGCGTCGCCTTGCTTCGCGCCCAGATGCGCGAACCACCCAAACGAGCCCAGCAGGCAAAGCGTACGCAAAAAGATATCGCGATTGATCGCGACGAGGCGTTTGAGCGCTGCCGGCTCGAGTACAGTTTGTAACGCGAGCGGCGCGAGCCCGCGAGGACGAAGCCTCCACAGTACGCCGGCACCGAACACAAAACCGAGCGTATCGGCCGTAGCCGTCGCCGCACCGATCCCGGCGATGCCCCACTGAAGCCCGTACACATAGGCGAGCACCGCAACGACGTTCGTCAGATTGATAAAGATCTGCGAAAGCAGCGCAATGCGCACGCGCTGAGTGCCGAGCAGATATCCGAGCACGACGTAATTCGCCAAAGCGAAAGGCGCAGAGCCGATACGCGCAAGACAATAGACCCCAGCGTTGTGTTGCACGTCTGCGCTGCCGCCGATGGCCGCAAGCGTGTACCGGATCAAAGGCGATTGAATCAGCAGGATCGCGGCGCCAATAGCGAATGCCAGTAGCAGGGCGCGCACGACATTCGCGCGCAATGCGGGGAGGTCGCGCGCGCCGTAGGCTTGCGCGACGAGCCCCGTCGTCCCCATGCGCAGGAAGCCGAAACCCCAAAACACGAAGTTGAAGAACAGGCCGCCTAGCGCGACGCCGCCAAGATCGGCCGCGCTGCCGAGGTGGCCTGCTACTGCCGTGTCTACGGCGCCGAGGATCGGTTGCGTGAGATTGGCGAGGACGATGGGGAACGCGAGCGTCAGCACGCGTCGATGCCAGCCTCGCTGGTCAGGCAGGGCCTCAGCGCCGCTCAAGCGCGTTCCTGCACGCACACCCACGGCGAGACGACGACCGCCCACAACTCCGGCTTGCGCGCCGAGTAATCGGCTGCGGTTTCTGCCGGCATACGTGCGACGAGGCCCGAAGACAGCCATTGCATGACGACCGCCCTGTCGTCGTTGGCGATCGCCTCCGCCACGCTGACGAGGTCGAGGTCGCGCGCCACGCTCAGCAACTTGCCTTGCGCGAAGAAACGTTCGAGATCCTGCCAGTCGATCTTGGCGGTTTCGCCGAGCAGCTTGGCGTACGTCGAACTGGGGTTGGCGTCTTCGATAGTCATGGTGATTGGAAATTCGTTGCGGCAGATACTATAAACGATAGTCTGCCAGCAGACCGGTGGTCGGTTAGCGAACGCTGGATCCGCGGTATTAATCACATTAATAAGTTGATATCCATGCTCGCGGCGCCAAAACGTAGACAATAAGCCACATTAAATCAGCAAACATCTGATCTAAGCGTGCGGCGCATTTGTGTTTCAAATCTGTACGTCACATCGAATAAATGCATTGTTGCGTGCGTTTGCACACTAACGCCGGCTGCTTCGAAAATGCGAAAAGCGCCGTGCTTTAAACCGACGATCGAGGCTCGCAAAATCCCTCGACAGGACCCTGTTGTTCAGCCTGAACGTCCCGCCCAGCAAGCCTTTGCGCTGGCTGGTGACTTGTCGTTGCGTGTCATTGAAACATGCGATCTTACGAGCAGCCGCAGATGATTCGGCATCCTCATTCGGTGCTGAAAAGTGATGCGACACATAATCCGTGCGCCGTAGCACATTTTCGCGCTAATTAAGTGATTGCGCCGCCGGAAGCCCGTTGATAGATTGCGATTCGGCGCATGGTAAACCGGTCCTTTGCCGATATGCGCCAAACCCCCGTTAGCCCGGCGCCATGCCGGGCTTTTTTTCGTCCATTGATTTGGCTGGCCGTAGCGGCCTTTCTCAACGTGCGGGAAGTTCTCGAGTCGGATCGATCGAGCGCCCCTGGTACCGTAGCTCGAAATGCAGCATCACGCGATCGTTGTCGGTGCTGCCCATTTCCGCGATCTTCTGCCCTTGCGCGACGCTCTGACCTTCCTTCACGAACAATGCCTGATTGTGCGCATAGGCCGTCAGGTAATCGCCGTTGTGCTTGATGATCAGCAAGTTACCGTAGCCACGCAGACCATTACCGGCATAGACCACGGTGCCGGGCGCCGCGGCGACGACGGGCGTGCCGGCCGCATTGGCGATGTCGATGCCTTTCGAGTTACGGCCGTCAAAGTTGCGGATGACCTGGCCGCTGGTCGGCCAGACGAGCGAAATCGACGGCGCAGCCGCCGCCGAAGGTGCGGATGAAGGCGCGGATGCGGTATCGGTTGTTTCGGCGCTCTCGCGCGGGGCAGTTGCTGCGCTACGCGGCGGCGCGGTGCGGGTGCTCGCTGTGCCGGCGGGCGGTTCGACGCGCAGGACCTGGCCGACTTCGATGGCGTCGGGGTTCGACAGATTGTTCCAGCGCACGATGTTCTGCACGGACTGGCGAGTGCTGCGCGCGATCTTGTACACGGTGTCGCCGCGTTCGACGCGATAAAAGCCGGGGCCGACCGGAGCCGATCCGCACGCCGCGAGCAGCGCAACGAGCGCTGCACATGCAATCCGTCTGATTCCTGGTGCCAACATTGAACCTCGCATGACCTTGCCTCGACGGACCACGGTCCGCCGCGCTGGCAAAACGCCTGATTTTAGCGGGTTTGCCAGCGCAACTGGGGTTTTGCCTGACGAATGACTGACGAAGTCGGCAGCATCCATACCGGCGCCGGCCCAGCACGGCGCCGCCGGTGCGCGCGATTAGCCGCCGAGCGCCTCGACGCCGATACGCAGCGTCGCCGTCTCCGTTTGACCCGGTGCGAGCCAGCGCAGGCCGAGGCCGTTGTGGATCGCGTCGGGCAGACCCAGCCAGGGTTCGACGCAGTAGAAGTCGGAGTCCGCGGCTTCCGTCCACGTCGTGACGGCGTACCAGGGAAGCGAGCCGGGCCGGTTCAGGTCGATCGTCACCGCGCGGCCGAGTCCTGGCGCCACGAGGTGCACCGGCGAGGCGGGCGGCGTTGGCTCGAGCACATGGAAGCGGTCGATGATGCTTGCGTCGTCGAGCCTGTATTGCGCTTTGCCGGGTTCGGGCGCACTGATCGAACCGTCCGCGAGCTGATGGCGGCGCTGGCTAGCCGGCAGGTCGAGCGTCGTCTGCGCGCGCTGGGCGTGGGGCAAGGCGAAGTAGAAGTGATGGCCCGCGTACCAGGGGAGCTGATTCGGGCCGGTATTAGTCGCGGCGAGCGTCACGTCGAGCGTATGCGCGTCGGCCAGCCGGTAGACCGCTTCGAAGCGAAAGGCGAACGGGTAGCCGGTGCGGGTGGCGTCGGAGTCGACGAGCGTCATCTGCAGGCCGTGCCCGTCGTCGTCGACTTGCGCCGCGAACGGCAGGTCGCGCGCGAAGCCGTGCATCGGCAGATCGCGGACGACGCCTTGAGCGTCGCGCCAACGCCCGATCTGGCCGTCGACACGATGGCGGCCAAGGAAGGGGAAGAGCAGCGGATTGCCGCCGCGCACACGTGCCGGCTCCGCCCAGTTCGCATTTTCCGGCCATACGATGACCGGCTGGCCGCCGACGTGCCACGAGAGCAAACGGCCGCCGGCCCACGGCGCGAAGCGCAGCGTCGAGGCACCGCGGCTGAGGGTGAGGATGTCCTGCTCTGGATGTGCGTTCATGGGCGGGCCTGGCGTGGGTGGAAGAAGGGTGGCGCGGATGCGCCGGACAGAGGCGGATTTTGCGCCGCTTTCTCATGCGTGAAAACCCTTGTCGGGAAAGCGTGGGTGTCGTTGGCGGACAAGAGTCAGCATAATCCGCATGACCGTGCGTTAGCGCACAGAGCATTTTCGCAGGAGACCTCCCCATGGACCTCGCAATGGCAATGAGCATGGCTCTGTTCAGCCTCTTTGTCGGTAGCAGCGCCTATTTCTTCTACAAGATGGCGCGCTGATCGCGCCGCGTTCCGTCCCCCTCGACCGGATTCCCGAGAGCGCGACACGCAGTTTCGCGCCAGGATCCCTGCATCCGCAGCCAACTTTGTTGCGACGCAGTAACTTTTCTGACAAATCCATCTCCAAGCTTGGCGCTGCAATACGGCCCAGGCATAATCGGTGCGCTTTGCCGCACCGGCTCCGCAACGGTCCGGCCCCTTACACCACCATTACGAGGATCCGCGCGTGAGTCTCTGGTTTCTATTCTTCCTGAGCGTGTTGCAAGGCGTCACCGAACTGTTCCCCGTGAGCAGCCTCGGCCATACACTGCTCGTGCCGGCACTGTTCGGCATGCACATCGACAAGCACGCGCCGCAATTGCTGCCGTTCCTCGTCGCATTGCACCTGGGGACCGCAGTTGCGCTGCTCTGGTATTTCCGCGAGCGCTGGGTCGCGTTGATCAGGGGCTTCTTTGCCTCGCTGGGCGGTCGCAAGAACGACGACGGGCACATGATGTGGGCGCTCATCATCGGTACGATTCCGACGGGTATCGTCGGCCTCGTGCTCGAAAAGCGCATCGAAGCCATCTTTCACGATCTGCGCATCGTCGCGGCTGCGTTGATGGTCAATGGCGTGCTGCTCTGGTTCGGCGATCGCCTCCAGCGTGCCCGTGCGCATCGTCCGCCGGAGAAACTCACGTTCCGCCAGGCCTTTCTCGTCGGCCTCGCGCAGATCGGCGCGCTCATTCCCGGCTTTTCACGCAGCGGCCTCACGATGATCGCCGGCAATGCAGCGGGCCTCACGGCAGAAAAGGCTGCGGAGTTCTCGTTCCTGCTCGGCACGCCGATCATCTTCGCGGCTGGCGTGCTCGAACTGCCCAAGCTATTTCACGCGCGAGATCAGCTGATGACTGCGGTCGTTGGCGGCGTGCTCACGGGTATTGCGGCCTGGCTGAGCGTGAAGTTCCTGATGAGCTATTTCGAGGGACGCGGGCGCCTCGCATCGTTCGGTGCGTACTGCCTGATCGCGGGCGCGATTTTCCTTGGCTGGTTCGCGTTGCATCAGCAGCCGGTTTGATTTGGGCGCGAAGGCCCTTGGCAAGCGCGATGAGCGAGGCGCGACCGCGTGAGACGATCGCGGTATAATCCAGCCCCGTCTTCGCGAGGCCCGCTTGCGGCCTTGCGCACGTTCACGCGACAGTAGCTCAGCTGGATAGAGCATCGGCCTTCTAAGCCGAGGGTCGGGGGTTCGAGCCCCTCCTGTCGCGCCAGATCAAATAAACAAAAAGCCCGGCCTTCACTGCCGGGCTTTTTGCTTTTTCACACACCACGAATCCAGGCCGATTCAAACCCTCACGCCACGAGCCGCAACGGCACCGGCTCCTCGGCCGCCTGCGCGAGAAACACCATACGGCGGAACTCGTTCGGATTCGAAATGCCGGGAATCGGCGTAGCGATCAAGCCACCGCCGCCCACGACGAGCGAGCCATAGTCGAATATCCGGCCGATCAGGCTTTGCTCGATCCGCACGCTCTCTATCTTCGCTAGCGTCAACTCCACCGTGTGACGACGGACCGCACCGAACCTGGCCACCACGCGCTTGTTGGTCACGGCGAATTCTGTCGTCCACCAGGCGAGTAGCGACGCACCGAACAGTCCCAGCCCTGCGGCAAAAAAACTCACCGCTGCGAGCGGCGACGTCCCCATGGTGCCGACGAGCACGCCCCAAACCATGAGCAGAAGGCTGAATGTGATACGCGGCCCCATCGCCCAGAAGCAGGGGTGTCCCTCGCAGACGATCCTTTCGCCTGGTAAGAGAGTCGATTCGACGTATTTCACAATGACCTCCGTCAAGATTTGTGCAGTAATTAAGTTGTAAGGTAGTGCATCCTGCGGCGTAGGATCCGTGGTCAAACGTCGCGGCTCGACGCCCGGCGGACGCGCGGAGCGGGCAGGGGCGACGAATTCGCGGCGCAATAAAAAAGGGCAGCCCGAGGGCTGCCCTTCAAACCGGATGAGTAACATCCGGCAATCGATGGTCCGATGGCTTGTCGCGCTTAGAGCTTGACGTCCAGTGCGTTGGTCAGATCGCCCATCGGCTGGGCGCCGTTGCTCTTGAGTGCGGCGTCGCGGTTGGCAAGCCCCGGCAGCGTGGGCAGCGAGAAGCGGCGCGTGATGAGGCGCAGGATCGAGGTCGTGTCGTACTGCGTGTGGTCGACGTAGCCCTTCTTCGCGTACGGCGAGATGACGAGCGCCGGAATGCGCGAGCCCGGACCCCAGCGGTCACCCTTGGGCGGCGCAACGTGATCCCAGAAGCCGCCGTTTTCGTCGTAGGTGACGACCACGACCATGTTGTTCCACTGCGGGCTCTTCTGCAGATGCGCGATGACGTCCGCGATGTGCTGGTCGCCGCTCGCCACGTCCGTGTAGCCCGCGTGCTCATTCAGGTTGCCCTGCGGCTTGTAGAACGCCACGGCAGGCAGCGCGCCTGCATCGATCGCCTTGATGAACTCGGTGCCGTCCATGCCGCCGTCGAGCAGGTGCTTCGCACGTGCGTCGGTGCCCGGCGCGTAGTTCGCGAAATAGTTGAACGGCTGGTGGTGCGGCTGGAAGTTCGGCGCCGTCATGTTCGCGCCGTAGATGACGCCCGACGTGCTGTTCTGCGCCGCGCTCACGGCCGCGCCCCACGCGCCGCCGTACCACGCCCACGTCACGCCCGCGTTCGAAAGCAGATCGCCGATGTTCTGCGCCGTTTGCGCGGGCAGTGTGGAGGCGTTCGACGGGTCGGCCAGGTTCGTGTCACCGCCCGAAGCCGCTGCGTTGCCGCTCGGCTGATACGGCGGCTGCATTGTGTTGACCGCATAGAAGTCCGGCGTCAGATTGCCCGACTTCACGAATTTCGGCGCGCCGTCGAGCGCCGACTTCGGCGAGTTCGATGCGAGCGTGAGCGAGACGCCGTCGGCGTCCACGGTCGAGATCGTCGGCTTGGCCGGGTTCGTGTCCGCGTTCGCGTAGTACGGCGTGCACGCGCAGATGAGCCACTGGTGATTCAGGAACGAGCCGCCGAACGCGCCCATGAAGAAGTTGTCGGCGAGCGTGTATTGCTGGGCGATCTTCCAGAGCGGGAGCTTTTCGGCGCTCGTCGTGTAATGCCCCATCACGAGACCGCCGGAGTCGCCGTAGGCCGCGAACATGTCGTTCTTGCCGCCGTGGATCTGCATCTGGTTCTCGTAAAAGCGGTGATACAGGTCGCGCGTCGTGACTGAGAGCGGCACGTTGTAGCCCTTCGCGTCGTCGATGGCGAACGGCGCATTCGGCATGTTCTCCGTCATCGCCGCGGTCACGACGGGCGTGACGCCCGTTTGCGTGAGACCGTTCCAGACGGTCGGCAGCGTGGCCAGCACGGAGCCGTCGCGATCGAGCTGCTGCGCGCTTTGCGCGCTCACGTTCTGCAGGCCGTTGGCGTTCGGGAAGCTGCCGTACAGGTTGTCGAAGCTGCGGTTTTCCGCGTAGATCACGACGATATTCTTCACCGACGAAAGGCCGGGCTTGCTGCTGTCGTTGCCGCCGCAAGCCGCGACGGCCAATACCGACGCCGCTATCGCGATCGGCGTGGCATAGAACCATTTTCTGTTGATCATTTTTCTCTCTCGCGTTGGGGGCCCGCATGGAGGCCGGCGCGAATGACACCGGCCTTCGGGCGAGGCGCAGTGTCGCAACGGAATTTGACAGCGATATGTAAAAAATTACATTTAGCTTTTTCGCGGCCTTTGTTTGCATGACATCTTACTTACGTCATGTCATTGGAGCGTCACATCGCCGACATACGCTTTCGCGACTTCGATGTGCGGCTGAGCGCATCGGTATTCGCACTGCAGCGGCGCGCCGCCACGCGCGCCGCGCTCAAGCTTCGGGGATCAGGCATGTTGCGTAGATTGGCGCGTCATTCGGCGCGAACGGAAGGTGAGACGCGGGCTCGAGCGCTCGGCGGCGCACGCCGCAACGCGGGCCTCCTCCTCGTGATGGCGGCGGGGCTGTCAATGCTGCTGACGGCATGCGACGGCAGCACGCCCGCTTCCGCAGACGCCGATACGACGACAGGTGCATCCGGCAGCGCCTCGCGTGCGAACGACGCCAATGCGAACGCACGCGCCGTACAGGGCGTGAAGCTCATGAAGATCGCGACGCCTGCACAAGGCGGCCAGACGCGTGCCGAGGTCTATGCGCAGGTGCGCCGCATGACGGCGCTCGGCAAGCAGATGTTCTTCGACCCATCGCTTTCGGGCTCGGGCAAGATGGCATGCGCGTCGTGCCACAGCCCGGACCACGCGTTCACGCCGCCCAACTCGCTCGACGTGCAGATCGGCGGCGCCGACATGCGACGCCAGGGCATGCGCGCCGTGCCGACGCTCAAGTATCTGCAGGCGGTGCCGGCGTTCGCCGAGCACTATCACGACTCCGATGACGAAGGCGATGAAAGCGTCGATGCCGGTCCGACTGGCGGCCTCACGTGGGATGGCCGCGTCGATCGGGGCTCGGACCAGGCGCGCATCCCGTTGCTCTCGACGTTCGAGATGGCGAGTTCGCCGAAGAAGGTCGCCGAAGCCGTGCGCGCGGCACCCTACGCAGGGGCGTTCAGGGAGGCCTTCGGCGCGCGCGTCCTTGCCGACGACGACGCGACTTTCAAGGCCGTACTGAAGTCACTGGAGACATTCGAGCAGTCACCCGAGGTGTTCTATCCGTACACGAGCAAGTACGACGCGTACCTGGCCGGCAAGGCCACGCTCAGCGCCGCCGAACTGCGCGGGCTGCAGCTTTTCAACGACGAGAAGAAAGGCAATTGCGCGAGCTGCCATATCAGCCAGCGTGCAAAGGACGGCTCGCCGCCACAGTTCAGCGACTTCGGGCTGATCGCCGTGGGCGTGCCGCGCAACCGCACACTTGCCGTGAATCGCGACCGCAAGTTTTTCGATCTCGGCGCATGCGGTCCGGAGCGCACGGACCTCGACCATCGCGCGGAATTTTGCGGGCTCTTCCGCACGCCGACGCTGCGCAACATAGCGCTCAAGAAGTCGTTCTTCCACAACGGCATCTACCATTCGCTGGAAGACGTGCTGCGTTTCTACGCACGGCGCGACACGAATCCGGAAGCGTTCTATCCGGTGGTGAAGGGCCGGGTGCAGAAGTTCGACGACTTGCCGCGACAGTATTGGGTGAATCTCAATACGGATCCGCCGTTCGATCGCAAGCCGGGCGACGAGCCGGTGTTCAGCGACGCCGAAATCAAGGATGTGATTGCGTTTCTCGACACGCTCACCGACGGCTGGCAGCCGGGCGCGCACTGAGCGTGGACTGGGCGCAGCGTCAGATGCCTGCGATCAACAGGCAGGCGCCGGTGAGCACGAGGAAGGACGCGAGCAAGCCGACCGTGCCGATGCGCACCGTGGCGTCCGGCCAGCGCGGCGCGTGCTCGGGATGGAGCGTGAAGTTCGGGCCGCGCGCCTGATGTTTCGGCGTGTGCGTGTAGTGCGCGACGAAAGACATCAAGCCGACGCAGATGAGGGCCAGCAGGACCGCAAAGACCCACAATGCGATGGCGTAGGTCATGTCAGATAAACCGCATGGGCTGTAAGTGGGCGAGGAAGCTATCGTATTGATCGGCCCTCTCCCTCACCATCGGATCAATCCGAAAAGGACTCGCCCGCCCGCGCCCGTTCGGCCTTGCTGAACGAGCCAAAAAAAGGGCGCGTGTTATGCTTTTCGTCGATGCTTTCAGTCCGCCGAGGAGAACACATAATGTCCAGAATGCCCCGAACCCTTCACTCGCTGAGCGCCCTGGGCGCGGCGCTCATTGTCGCCGTTGGCACGGGTAGCGCGCATGCCGCCAACCTGGGCTTCCTGAACAACACACCCATGTCGTTCATGACCCAGGCGGACTACAACTCGCTCCAGAACGCCGTGCGCGATGCCGTCGAGCACAAGGCCGATGGCGAGAGCGCGTCATGGTCGAACGAAGGCTCGCGCAACGGCACACGCATCACATCGACCATCACGCCGTCGAATACGCAAAAGGAAGGCGCCAAGACGTGCCGCGATACGGAGGTCGTCATCAACGCGAAGGGCCAGTCGATGACACTGCGTCCGCACTTCTGCCGCACGGGCGAAGGCGCCTGGGTTTTCCAGAAGCAGCACTGAGCGCGCGGTGAACGGCAAGATCGTTTCGTGCGGCATTGTGCTGCTCGATCCTGAAGGCCGCGTGCTGCTTGCGCACGCTACCGGCACGAATCACTGGGACATTCCGAAGGGGCAGGGCGACCCCGGCGAGACCGAATCGCAGAGCGCGTGCCGCGAGATGGTCGAGGAGACCGGCATCGAAATCGCGGCGTCGCGCCTCGTCGATCTCGGGCGCTACCTGTACCGGCGCGACAAGGATCTGCATCTCTTTGCCGCGCGCGCGAGTGCCGATGAGCTCGATCTTTCGCGTTGCGTTTGCGTATCGCTCTTTCCGCGACGCGAGGACGGCGTGATGATTCCGGAAATGGACGCGTGGCGCTGGACCGTACCCGTTGAAGTGGATCGCTACGCGAGCCGCAGTCTCGCGCGGCTCTTTAGCACGTCGCTCTCGCTCGCGGATCTGCATCGCAGACTTTGAGCCGCTCCCGCCAGCCGCCGCCAAAATGAAAAAAGCCCGCACGAATCCGAGCGGGCTTTCTGTTTGCCGGCAGGCGCGGCGCGAGCCTTACTTGCCCCAGCTGTCGCGCAAACCGACGATGCGGTTGAATACCGGCGCACCCGGCTTCGAATCGTAGCGGTCGGCGACGAAGTAGCCATGGCGCTCGAACTGATAGCGGTCTTCCGGCGCGGCGTCGCGTGCGCCCGGTTCCAGATACGCTTGCACCACGCGCTTCGAATCCGGATTGAGCGCTTCGAGGAAGTCGCGGCCGCCCGCGTCCGGCTGCTCTTCGCGGAACAGTCGATCGTAGAGGCGCACTTCCGCCGGGCACGCGTGCGCTGCGCTGACCCAGTGAATGTTGCCCTTGACCTTGTAGTTGTTCGCGCCTTCCGTGCCCGACTTGCTGTCCGGGAAGTAGTTGCAGTGCACGGCGATCACGTTGCCGTTCTCGTCCTTGTCCGCGCCCGTGCATTCGATCACGAAGCCATAGCGCAGACGCACCTTGTTGCCCGGGAACAGGCGGAAATAGCCCTTCGGCGGCGTTTCGTTGAAGTCTTCGCGCTCGATCCACAACTCGCGCGAGATCGGGAACGTGCGCAGGCCGCGCTCCGGATGATGCGGATGCACGGGGGCCGTGCAGTCTTCGCTCTGGCCTTCCGGATAGTTGTCGATGATGAGCTTGAGCGGGTCGAGCACGGCGGCGGTGCGCGGCGCCTTGTCGTCGAGGTCGTCGCGCAGCGCGCCTTCGAACACGCTCATGTCGATCCACGAATCGACCTTCGTCACGCCGATGCGCTCGCAGAACAGCTGGATCGCTTCGGGCGTGAAGCCGCGGCGGCGCACGCCGACGATGGTCGGCATACGCGGGTCGTCCCAGCCTTCCACGTGGCCTTCGGTCACCAGTTGCAGCAGCTTGCGCTTGCTCGTGATCGCGTAGGTGAGGTTCAGGCGCGAAAACTCGATTTGCTGCGGCAGCGGGCGCGTGAACACGCCGGCGTCGGCCAGTTCATTGAGAACCCAGTCATACAGCGGGCGATGGTCTTCGAACTCGAGCGTGCACAGCGAATGTGTGATGTTTTCCAGCGCGTCCGAAATGCAGTGCGTGTAGTCGTACATCGGGTACACGCACCACTTGTCGCCGGTGCGGTAGTGATGCGCGAAGCGGATGCGGTAGATCACCGGATCGCGCATATTGAAGTTCGGCGACGCCATGTCGATCTTCGCGCGCAGCACATGGGCGCCTTCCTCGAATTCGCCCGCCTTCATGCGGCGGAAGAGGTCGAGGTTTTCGTCGACGGAGCGATCGCGGAATGGCGAGTTCTTGCCGGCTTCGGTGGCGGAGCCGCGGTTCGCGCGCATCTCTTCCGGCGACTGGCTGTCCACGTACGCCTTGCCGCGCTGGATCAGCAGTTCGGCGAACTCGTAAAGCTTGTCGTAGTAGTCGCTCGCGTAGAAGAGGTATTCCTGATCTTCTTTCTTCCACTCGAAGCCGAGCCATTCGACGGCGTCGATGATCGAGTTGACGTATTCGACATCTTCCTTCTCCGGGTTCGTGTCGTCGAAGCGCAGGTGGCACACGCCCCCGTAGCTTTTCGCGACGCCGAAGTTCAGGCAGATGCTCTTCGCGTGGCCGATGTGAAGGTAGCCATTCGGCTCCGGCGGGAAGCGCGTTTCGACGCGCTGCGCCCACTTGCCCGAGCGGTTGTCGTCGTCGATGATGTTGCGGATGAAATTGGATGCCGCAGGCGCGTCCGTGCGGTCGGCGTCTTTACGTTCGGTATTCATGCGAAAAGGGAGTCGTTCGAGGGCGCCCGTCAAAAGGATCAAAGCGCGTAACTGGGCACCCGATGGTGTCTTCCATTCTACCTGACGCGACCCGCCGTGCCAGTCCCGGTGCCGGATCGTCGCGCGGACTACAACAAGCGAGGGGAAAAGGTGACGATGAGCGAAACGGCTGTGCTGGTGCTGCCGGGCTACATGGATTCGGGGCCGGGGCACTGGCAGACGCGCTGGGAAGCCGCGCACGCGGGCTTTGCACGGGTGCAGATGCCCGACTGGATGCACCCGGACTGCGAGGCGTGGTGCGCGGCGCTGGAGGCTGCCGTACAGGGCGCGCCCGCTGGCGTGCGCTTCGCCGCTCACAGCCTCGGCTGCCTGACCGTGGCGCACTGGGCCGCGCATCACGCGAGCGCGGCGACGCGCGCGAAGGTGGCCGGCGCGCTGCTGGTGGCGCTCCCCGATCCGCACGGTCCCGAATTTCCGCGCGACGCGCGGGGCTTCGATCCGGTTCCGCCGGCGGCGCTGCCGTTTGCGAGCGTCGTCGTCGCCAGCAGCGACGATCCGTATGGCGGCGTGGCGTTTTCGCAGCGCTGCGCGCAGGCGTGGGGCAGCCGCTGGATCGAGATCGGCGCGCGCGGGCACATCAATGCGGACAGCGGGCTCGACGACTGGCCGCAAGGGCTGGCGTGGCTGATGTCGATGGGGAAAGAGGGCGGCTGAGCGGCCGCCCCGGGGGCCTTGCGGTTACACCACGCCCTTGCCGCGCAGCGCCGCCACTTGTTCCTCGCCGTAGCCGAGCACTTCGCGCAGTACCGCATCGGTATGCTCGCCGAGCGTGGGCGGATGGCTCGCCACGCGCGGCGGCGTTTCGCTCATGCGGATAGGGTTGCCCACCAGCCGCGCCGTGCCGCCCGAAGGGTGGGGCACGTCCACCTGCAGCCCGCGCGCGATCACCTGCTCGTTCTCGAACACTTCCGCGAGGTTGTTGATCGGCCCGCACGGCACGCCTGCCGCTTCGAGCGCGCCGATCCAGTCGGCTTTCGTGCGCGTGCGGATCAGCTCGGCGACGATCGGCACGAGCGTGTCGCGATGGCGCACGCGCGCCGGATTGGTCGCGAAGCGCTCGTCGTCGGCCAGCGCGGGCTGGCCCGCCACCTCGACGAACTTGCGGAACTGCCCGTCGTTGCCGACGGCGAGGATGATCCAGCTATCGGCCGTCTGGAAGGCCTGATAGGGCACGATGTTGGGATGCGCGTTGCCCCAGCGCGCGGGCGGATTGCCGCTCGCCAGGTAGTTCGAATTCATGTTCGCGAGCATCGCGACCTGCACGTCGAGCAGCGCCATGTCGATGTACTGGCCCACGCCCGTGCGGTCGCGGTGCGCGAGCGCCGTGAGCACGGCAATGGTCGAATACATGCCGGTCATGAGGTCGGCGATCGCGACGCCGGCCTTTTGCGGGCCGCCGCCCGGCAGCGCGTCACGCTCGCCGGTGATGCTCATGAAGCCGCCCATGCCCTGCACGATGAAGTCGTAGCCCGCGCGCGAGGCGTAGGGCCCGGTCTGGCCGAAGCCGGTGACCGAGCAGTAGACAAGGTCGGGCTTGACCTCGCGTAGCGACGCGTAGTCGAGGCCGTATTTCTTCAACTGGCCCGCCTTGTAGTTCTCCAGCACGACATCGCTTTGTGCAGCCAGCTCGCGCACGATGCGCTGCCCCTCGGGCGTGGCGATATCCACCGTGACCGAGCGCTTGTTGCGGTTCGCGGCGAGGTAGTAGGCGGCCTCGGCGGTGTCCGCGCCATCGGGCGTCTTCAGGTACGGAGGGCCCCAGTGGCGGGTGTCGTCGCCGGCGCCGGGGCGCTCCACCTTGATCACGTCGGCGCCGAAGTCGGCGAGAGTCTGTGCACACCACGGTCCGGCAAGGACGCGGGTGAGATCGAGTACGCGGATATGGCTGAGTGCGCCCATGCTGTGTCTTCCAATGTCGTTCTAAGGCGGGCCGCGAGCGCGCGTGGTGCGCTGGCCGATGCCGCCCATAGTAAGCGAAAAGGCGCGGCATACGCCAATATTCGGTACAAAGTTCCGCACTGCGGAACAAAATCGATCGACGCATCGTGCTGCCTCGGGCCCTGTCGCGCCCATGCAAACCACGCCGGACGCGCCGCCGCGAGCGCGCGACGATCCCGTATAATCGTCCGATTCAGCACCGGGGTTTTCGCGAGTAATGTGGGCTCCGGGCGCGACCACGACAAAGATTCAGCACCGTACGCCCCAGGAAGGACCCAACGCACGCCATGAAAGCCGCCGACATCCGCGAGAAATTCCTCAAGTTCTTCGAATCGAAGGGCCACACGATCGTGCGCTCGTCGAGCCTCGTGCCGGGCAACGACCCCACACTGCTCTTCACCAACTCGGGCATGGTGCAGTTCAAGGACGTGTTCCTCGGCACCGAAAAGCGCCCGTACTCGCGCGCCACGACCGCGCAGCGCAGCGTGCGCGCAGGCGGCAAGCACAACGACCTCGAGAACGTCGGCTACACGGCGCGTCACCACACGTTCTTCGAGATGCTCGGCAACTTCTCGTTCGGCGACTACTTCAAGCGCGACGCGATCCACTACTGCTGGGAGCTGCTGACCAAGGTCTACGCGCTGCCGGCGGACAAGCTCACGGTCACCGTGTACAAGGAAGACGACGAAGCCTTCGACATCTGGGCGAAGGAAATCGGCGTGCCGGTGGAGCGCATCATCCGCATCGGCGACAACAAGGGCGCGCGCTACGCCTCGGACAACTTCTGGCAGATGGCCGACACCGGCCCCTGCGGTCCGTGCTCGGAAGTGTTCTACGACCACGGCCCGGAAATCTGGGGCGGCCCCCCAGGATCGCCTGAAGAAGACGGCGACCGCTTCATCGAGATCTGGAATCTCGTGTTCATGCAGTTCAACCGCGATGCCCAGGGCAACATGACGCCGCTGCCCAAGCAGTGCGTCGACACGGGTATGGGCCTCGAACGTCTCGCCGCGGTGCTGCAGCACGTGCACAGCAACTACGAGATCGACCTGTTCCAGAATCTCATCAAGGCGGCTTCGCGCGAAACGAACACGCCCGACCTCACGAACAACTCGCTGAAGGTCATTGCCGACCATATCCGCGCGTGCTCGTTCCTGATCGTCGACGGCGTGATTCCCGGCAACGAAGGCCGCGGCTACGTGCTGCGCCGTATCGTGCGCCGCGCGATCCGCCACGGCTACAAACTCGGCCAGAAGAGCGCGTTCTTCCACAAGCTGGTGGCGGATCTCGTCGCGGAAATGGGCGCTGCCTACCCGGAACTCGCCGAAGCGCAGCAGCGCGTGACGGACGTGCTGCGCCAGGAAGAAGAGCGCTTCTTCGAGACCATCGAGCACGGCATGTCGATTCTCGAAGCCGAACTCGCCGACCTCGAAGCCAAGGGCGGCAAGACGCTCTCGGGCGAACTCGCATTCAAGCTGCACGACACCTACGGCTTTCCGCTCGACCTCACGGCCGACGTTTGCCGCGAGCGCAACGTCACGGTCGACGAACCGGCGTTCGACGAAGCGATGGCGCGTCAGCGCGAGCAGGCGCGCGCGGCGGGCAAGTTCAAGATGACGCAGGGCCTCGAATACTCGGGCGCGAAGACGACGTTCCACGGCTACGAGGAAATCGCGTTCGACGACGCGAAGGTCGTCGCGCTCTATGTGGACGGCGCATCGGTCACCGAAGTGAAGACGGGCCAGGACGCCGTGGTCGTGCTCGACCACACGCCGTTCTACGCGGAATCGGGCGGCCAGGTGGGCGACCAGGGCGTGATCTCGAACGCGAGCATCCGTTTCGCCGTGGCCGACACGCTGAAGGTTCAAGCCGACGTGAGCGGTCACCACGGCACGTTGGAACAGGGCACGCTCAAGGTTGGCGACGTCGTGAAGGCGGAAATCGACGCGATCCTTCGCGCCCGCACGGCGCGCAACCACTCGGCCACGCACCTGATGCACAAGGCGCTGCGCGAAGTGCTCGGTTCGCACGTGCAGCAGAAGGGCTCGCTCGTCGATGCAGATAAAACCCGCTTCGACTTCGCGCACAATGCGCCGATGACGGACGACGAAATCCGCCGTGTCGAGCAGATCGTCAACGCGGAAGTGCTCGCGAACGCGCCCGGCATCGTGCGCGTGATGTCCTACGACGACGCAGTGAAGGGCGGCGCGATGGCGCTGTTCGGCGAGAAGTACGGCGACGAAGTGCGCGTGCTCGACCTCGGGTTCTCGCGCGAGCTGTGCGGCGGCACGCACGTCACGCGCAGCGGCGACATCGGCTTCTTCAAGATCGTGATGGAAGGCGGCGTGGCCGCGGGCATCCGCCGCGTGGAAGCGATCACGGGCGACAACGCCGTGCGCTTCGTGCAGGAGCTCGACGCGCGCGTGAATGCGGCAGCGGCGGCGCTCAAGGCGCAACCTTCGGAACTGACGCAGCGTATCGCGCAGGTGCAGGACCAGGTGAAGTCGCTCGAAAAGGAACTGGGCGCGCTGAAGTCGAAGCTCGCTTCGAGCCAGGGCGACGAACTCGTGGGGCAGGCCATCGAAGTGAACGGTGTGCACGTGCTGGCCGCAACGCTCGATGGCGCCGATTCGAAGACGCTGCGCGAGACCGTGGACAAGCTCAAGGACAAGCTCAAGAGCGCAGCCATCGTGCTGGCGGCTGTCGAGGGCGGCAAGGTCAGCCTGATCGCGGGCGTGACCGCCGAGGCGAGCAAGAAGGTCAAGGCCGGCGAGCTCGTGAACTTCGTTGCCCAGCAGGTCGGCGGCAAGGGCGGCGGCCGTCCCGACATGGCGCAGGCAGGCGGTACCGAGCCGGCCAATCTGCCGGCCGCGCTCGCGGGCGTGAAGGGCTGGGTCGAAGCGAAGCTGTAATAGGACGCGTCGCGGCGTGAACGCCGCTTTGCGACGAAGAAGGGCTGTCCGTGAGGGCAGCCCTTTTTGATTCCGCGCGGCTTATACGTGAAGGCCTGCGGGCGTAACTGCCGCTTCGGCTGCCAATGGCGCCGCCATGCTGCCCGTGCGTTGCGCATCCTCCAGCAGCGCTTCCTTCAACGCACCAAGCGCAGGCGAATAGTGGCCACGCCGCCAGGCGAGCAGCGTCTCGATCTGACCGAGCTTGCCAAGCGAATGAATCGTGACGTCGTCGGCGCTGCGTGGCAGTTCGAGCACCGAGCGCGGCGCGACGGCCACACCCGCGCCTGCCGCCACGCACGCAATGATCGCGTGATACGAGCCCAACTCCAGCACGCGGGACGGCCGGATGCCATGCTCCACATACCAGCGCTCGACATAGGCCCGATACGCGCAGCTGCGTTCGAACGCGACGAGCGTGGAGAGCGCGATATCGCCGGGCTGCCGGATCGGCCGGTGGCCGCGCGGCGTGATCATCACGAGTTCTTCGCGATAGACCGGCACGTGCTCGAATACCTCGGGGTCCGGCACCCCGTCGAGCGGCGTGGCGATCAGCGCCGCATCGATTGCGTATTCGCGCAGGCGCTCGATCATCGTGCCGGTCGTGCCCGTTTCCAGTTCGAGCGTGACCTCGGGCCACGTCTGGTGATAGCGCGCGAGCAGGCCGGGCAGACGGCTTGCTGCAGCGCTCTCCATGGTGCCCAGCCGCAGGCGTCCCGCCGGGCGACCGGCCTTGAGCGCATGGCGCGCCTCGTCCGCGAGCGCGAGCAGGCGCTCGGCATAGGGCAGCAGGGTTTCGCCAGCCGGCGTAAGGATGAGGCGGCGCCCCTCGCGCGTGAAGAGCGGGGTGCCGAGTTGATCTTCGAGCTGCTTGATGCGCGTGGTCACGTTGGACTGCACGCGGTTGAGCTTGGTGGCGGCCCGCGTCACGCCGTTTTCCCGCACCACCGCCCGGAAAATCGCCAGTTCGGCGAGGTCCATAGTTCTCTCCTTGGAATGCATCGATTCATGATAATTCATTTTTCGTGAACGGTAGAATCGCCTACGATGGTAGGCAGTTGCTTAATCTGCTGATCTCATGAACGACTACGTCCCCGGCACCGTCCACGTTTCCGAAGCCCGCCCGCATGCCGGTCGGCGCGCGGCGTTGGCCTGCATGGTGAGCCTCGCCGTCGCGCTGGGTGTCGGGCGCTTCGCCTTTACGCCGCTCCTGCCGCTGATGCTGCACGGCGGCGCGCTCGACCTGCGTCACGGCGGCTGGCTCGCGTCGCTGAACTACGCGGGCTACTTCGTGGGCGCGATCAGCTGCGTCGCGCTGCGCATGGCGCCCGCGAAGATCGTGCGCGCGGGCCTCGTGGTCACGGTGCTCCTCACGCTCGCGATGGGCCTCACGCAGCAGTTCTGGATCTGGGCCGTGGTGCGCTTCGTGGCGGGCGCGGTGAGCGCGTGGACCTTCGTAGTCGCCTCGCCGTGGGGCCTGCGGCGGCTCGCGCAGCTCGGCGCGAACGAGTGGGGCGGTGTGATCTACACCGGTCCCGGCGTCGGCATCATTGCGACCGGGCTGTTCGTGAGCGCGGCCGGCGGTCTCGGCGCGCGCACGGGCTGGATCGGCTTCGGGCTGATCAGCGCGCTGCTCGCCGCCGTCGTCTGGTCGACGTTTGGAGCAGACATGCGCGCGCTGGCGCCGCGTCCCGCCGCGCGTGCCTCGGCAAGCGTCGCACACGCGCAGCGCGAAGGGCGCCGTGCCGACGCCTTCTGGCTCGTGCTGCTCTACGGCGTGCCGGGTTTCGGCTACATCATCACGGCGACGTTCCTGCCCGTGATCGCGCGCCATGCGCTGCCCGGCTCGGCCTGGCCCGACCTGTTCTGGCCGATGCTCGGCGCGGCGCTGATCGCGGGCGCGCTGCTGGCTGCGCGCCTCCCGCTCCACTGGGACAACCGCCTGATGCTGGCGGGCGCCTACGTGCTGCAGGCCGTGGGCATCGCGCTCGGCATCGTCTGGCCCAACGCCGCGGGCTTCTCGTTCGGCAGCGTGTTGATCGGGCTGCCGTTCACGGCGATCACGCTCTTCGCGATGCGCGAGGCGCGCCTGCTGCGCGGCGAGCATGCCGCCGCGCTGATGGGCTATGCGACGGCCGCCTACGGCGTCGGGCAGATCGCGGGGCCGCTCGTGGCCGCGCCGCTTGCGGCTTCCACAGGCTCGTTCTCGCCTTCGCTGTGGCTCGCGGCGGGTGCGCTCGTGGCCGGCGCAATCGGGCTCGTATGGCGGGCGTGGCACACGCGCGAGGCCGCACGCGGACGCTGATAGCACACTAGAATGGACGCTTTCGCGGGCGCCGCGAGCGTGTCCACCGGGCCGCGCGGCTGGATCCCAGCGCCATCGACCCTGCCTTTTCCCCATGAGCGAATACCAGTTTTGCCCGCGCTGCGCCACGCGTCTGACCGAGCGCGCCGATCCCGCCCACGAAGGCGGCCGCGTGCGTCTCGCTTGCCCGGACCACGCCTGCGGCTACGTCCACTGGAACAATCCGCTGCCCGTCGTGGCGGCGATCGTCGAGTATGAGGGCCGCATTTTGCTGGCCCGTAACGCGGCCTGGCCCGAAGGCATGTTCGCGCTCATCACCGGCTTTCTCGAAAACGGCGAGACGCCCGAGGAGGGCATCGCGCGCGAAGTGCACGAGGAAACCGCGCTGCGTGCAGAGAGTGTCGAACTCGTTGGCGTCTACGAGTTCATCCGCAAGAACGAGCTCATCATCGCGTATCACGTGAAGGCGTCGGGCACGATCGCGCTCTCGCCGGAACTGCTCGAATACCGCCTCGTCGAGCCCGCGAAGCTGCGGCCGTGGCGCGCGGGCACGGGCCAGGCGCTCGGCGAATGGATGCGCCGGCGCGGCTTGCCGTTCGAGTTCGTCGAGCGTCCCGGCCAGTGATGGCCGCGCGCCGAGCGACGCTTTCCCGCCCCGCCTTCCCTGGATCTCTTCGATGAACCGACCCGTTACCGTCGCCCGCTCCGGGTATCGTCATTTCCTGCCGATCGGCACGCGCTGGATGGACAACGATGTCTACGGCCACGTGAACAACGTCGTCTACTACAGCTACTTCGACACCGTGGTGAACGAGTATCTGATTCGCGCGGGCGCGCTCGACATCGAGCACGGCACGACCATCGGGCTCGTCATCGAAACACAGTGCAATTACTTCGCGCCGCTCGTGTTCCCGGAGCGCGTGGAAGCGGGGCTGCGCGTTGCGCGCCTCGGGTCGTCGAGCGTGCGCTACGAGGTCGGGCTCTTTCGCGAAGGCGAGGACGCGCCCGCGGCGCAGGGGCATTTCGTGCACGTCTACGTCGATCGCGCGACGCGCCGGCCCGTGAGCGCGTTGCCCGATGCGCTGCGCGCGGCGCTCGAGCCGCTCGTCGTCGGCTAGACGCGGTCGGCTAGACGCGGTCGGCTAGACGCGGTCGGCCAGACGCGGTCGGCTAGACGCGCCTCGGCGCCTCAACGCGCCACGCTTACGCGTTCGAGCGCCGTCATCGGGCCGAGCTGTGCGAGCGTTTGCAACTGCGCCGCATTGCGCACGAAGAACGAGCCGGCAAAGCCGAGCGAGTTGACCGAAATCCCTTCGACACATTCCGTCGTGCGGGGCACCACCAGCATCCACCGGCGTGTAACGAGCAGGTTGTACGGCGCGCCCTGATGCGCGACGCCGCCCACGTCGATCGTGGGCACGCCCGCCGCGTCCAGCAGCGCGCGATAGCAGCCGAGTGCGACTTGCGCGGCATCTTCCGCCGTGCCGATACTCGGGCCGAGATCGAGGCGCGCGAACGCATGGCGAAACGCGAGCCCCGGCACGATCGCGATGGGACGCGCCCCGTGGACCGCCTGCGCGCCGCCGAGCAGCGCTTCGAGCGGCGCGGCGTGAGGCCCATCGCCTGCGAGCGGCAGCGGCACCATCTGCAAATGCTTGTGCGGCTGGCTCGCACCCGCTACCGCACCACCGTTGTAGAACCCGAGTCCGTCGATCTCGCGCAGCACCGCGATCAGCGCGGTGAAGTCCGCCGCGTCGAGCAGCGCTTCCTGTGGCTCGTAGCGGCGCGTCACGATCAGCAGATGCCGGTCGATCACATTGAACTTGTTGAGCAGCGCGATATGGGTGGGCGAGAGGTCGCCGACGAACAGATCGGACTCGTAAGGCAGGAACGGATTGCGCGGGGGCTGCGGAGCGGACGCAATCGAAGTCTGCGGCGTGAGCCGCGCCGCCTCCTTGCGCGCGAGGTTCTCGGCCACGCGCACGGAGAAACGCATGCCGCCATCGTCGATGAAGGTATGCGCCGTCTCGATGGGATGGAGCGCGCCGCACGCGAGCGCGTGTGCCGTCTGCCGCTCGATCGCCGCGCGCAGCGTCGTCATCGGCGCTCAGGCCTTGTAGCCGATGGCGCGCAACAGGTCCTTGCGCCAGCGCACGTCGTCCTCGGCCTCGACGCCCAGCGGCGGCATGCCGTCCACCACGCCGACGATGCCGCGTCCCTGATCCGTTTCGGCGATCAGCACCTGCGTGGGGTTCGCCGTGGCGCAGAAGATGCGGCAGACCTCGGGCACGGCCTTGATCGTATTGAGCACGTTGACAGGGAAGAAGCCGTCGCCGAGAAAGACGATGAAGCAATGCCCTGCGGCAATGCGCAGCGCGTTCTGCGTCGCCATCTCGATGAGTGCGTCCTGCGTGCCCGAGCGCCGCACGAGCCGCTTGCCCGACGCCTCGCAGAACGCGAGGCCGAACTGGATGCCCGGCACCGTGCCGTAGAGCGCCTCGTGCAGATCCTCGACGGATTTGATGAAGTGGGTCTGGCCAAGGATGAAGTTGGTGGCTTCAGGTTTTTCGATCTCTACCGTGGACAGTTGCATGGCGAACCTCGTGCGCGGGCGTCTCGAAAGCGCCGCCTTGCGCCGGGCCCCAGGGGCTGGCTGGCGGACGGGAGGCGGCGGCCAACCACAAGCCTAGTACGAAGTCGCGGCGAGGCAAAGCGTGTGCAGACGCACAACGAACAACGGCCGGAGCCCCGAGAGGCGTCCGGCCGTTTTGCAGAGCGATGCGCGTGCCGCTGCGCTTAGGCAATTTTCTTCGCGCGCTTGCCTTCCACGTCGGGCAGCAACACGGTGAGGATGCCGATGAGCGGCAGGAACGAGCAAACCTTGTAGACGAAGCCGATGCTGGTCGCATCCGCCAACTGGCCGAGCACCGCCGCGCCGATGCCGCCCAAGCCGAACGCGAAGCCAAAGAAGAGACCCGCGACCATGCCCACCTTGCCCGGAATCAGCTCCTGCGCATAGACGAGGATGGCCGAGAACGCCGAGGCCAGCACCACGCCGATGATCACCGTGAGCACGCCAGTCCAGAACAGGTTGGCGTAGGGCAGCAGCAGCGTAAAGGGCGCCACGCCGAGAATCGAGACCCAGATCACGTACTTGCGGCCGATGCGGTCACCCACCGGGCCGCCAATGATCGTGCCGGCGGCAACCGCGGCGAGGAACACGAACAGATGGATCTGCGCGGCCTGCACGGAGAGGTGGAAGCGGTCGATCAGATAGAACGTGAAGTAGCTGTTGATGCTCGCGAGATAGAAGTACTTCGAGAACACGAGCAGCACGAGCACGCCGATGGCGCCCGCGACGCGTCCACGCGAGAGCGCGACATGCGGCACCTCGGCGCGCTTTTTCTTCATCGCGGGATGGGCTTTATACCAGCGGCCGATCTGCGTGAGCACGACCATACCGACGAGCGCCGCCGCCGAGAACCACGCAATGCTGCGCTGGCCGTGCGGAATGACGATCGCGGCGGCGAGCAGCGGCCCGAGCGACGTGCCCGCGTTGCCGCCCACCTGGAAGAGCGACTGCGCGAGACCGTGACGCCCGCCCGACGCCATGCGCGCCACGCGCGACGATTCCGGATGGAACACCGACGAGCCGCAGCCCACCAGCGCGGCCGCCACGAGCAGCACGCCGAAGGTCGGCGCGACCGACATCAGCAGCAGGCCGCACAGCGTGAAGCCCATGCCGACGGGCAGCGAATACGGCAGGGGCCGCTTGTCGGTGAAGAAGCCCACTAGCGGCTGCAGCATCGACGCCGTGATCTGGTAAGTGAGGGTGATGAGGCCGATCTGCGTGAACGACAGCGAGAAGTTGTCCTTGAGCATCGGGTAGATGGCGAGGATCAACGACTGGATCATGTCGTTGAGCAGGTGCGAGAAGCTGATCGCACCCAGCACCGAGTAGACGGTGCGTTGCACCGCGGCCGCGGGGGCGGAAGCGGCCGCGGACGAACCCGCGGCAGCGCCCGGCAGGGCGCGCTTGTCGAGACTGGTTTCCATGTTGTCGGTAGCAGCAGAGAGTATTCAGCGGGCACCACGCCAGACGGGCAGCGGCGACGGCATGAAAGGACATGTATAAGAGTTATGAGCGCAGTGTAATGTGTCTTTCTCGAACTGTACGGACAAGATTTGTCGAGAATCGGACAGGAGTGGCGCGCCGTTACCCTGCGGCCCAATGCCGCAAGGGGCTGTTACGAATACTCGAAATTGATGCGGGATTTTTGGCATCTCATTTTGGCCGTGTATAAACCGCCGATATGCGCGCCCACGAGGTGCGCAAAACGGGGCTGGAGTACGGGCCGCACCGCGCGCGCGAAGGCGTTAAAGAATGCGCGGTGGTGTGCCGTAGACCGGGGTTGAGGCGTAGCGCAAATCAGGAACGATGGCGCTGAGCCTGACAACAATGCTGGGGACCAAAATGAAAGCAGTATCGCAAGGCGGCGGGCACGCAGGGTTCGTGCCGCAGGATCCGGCAGGCAGCGCGGCGCACGCGCAGCAACGCAAAACGGGACGCGCCGGCGCGGCGACGCGCCGCTCGCGGCTTTCCGTGAAGGCCACACTGCGTCTCGCCTTCGCGCTGGTGCTGATCGGCACGCTCGCCATCGGCGCCATTTCGCTCGCGCAAATCAGCCGCCTGAACGGCTCGACGCAATCGATCTACGAACAGGGCTACGTCGCGAGCCGCGCGGCCGAGGAAGCGCGCGGCCACGTGCTGCGCGCGAGCCGCGCGCAGAAGATGCTGCTCACCGCGACCACGGCGCGCGAGCGCGACGAACTAGGCCAGGACATCGACAAGGATCTCGGTGCGCTGGAGCGCGGCATAAGCCAGCTGCAGCAGTACGCGCAGGAGCAGGGCGGCGACGCGCTCGCCCTGCAAAAGAAGCTCGCCGATGCGACGACGGTGTGGAGCGGCCATCTGCGCGACTTCGTGACGCTCGTGAAGCAGCAGCCGCTCGATCTCTCGCAGATGAGCTGGCAGGTGGGCACGCAGGACGTCTCGCTGCTCGTGGAGACCGGCAAGCTCGAAACGCTCGTCAACGACCTCGTCGCGCAGCGCGGGACGGCCGCGAAGGCGACCATCGAAAAGGCCGAGTTCATCTTCAAGTCGTCGTTCGTGATGATGGCCGTGGCGACCGTGGCCATGTTCGTGCTCGCGTTCTTCGTGAGCGAATGGGTCGTGCGTCGCATCGCGCGGCAACTGGGTGGCGAGCCCGCGCATGCCAAGGCCATCGCGGCCCGGATCGCGGCCGGCGATCTCGCGCAGCCCGTCACGGTTCACGCACGCGACGCGGCGAGCATGCTGGGCGCGCTGCGCGACATGCAGAAGGGTCTCTCGACCACGGTGGCCGAAATCGCCGCAAGCGCCGAGGCGATCGCCTCGGCCTCGGGCGAGATCTCGACCGGCAATCTCGATCTGTCGCGCCGCACCGAAGAACAGGCCATGGCGCTCGAGCGCACGGCGAGCAGCATGGAGCAGCTCACATCCACGGTGCGCCTGAATGCCGAAAACGCCGAACAGGCCAGCACGCTCGCGGGCAACGCTTCGGCGATCGCGGAGAAGGGCGGCTCGGTGGTTGGGCGCGTGGTCGCGACGATGCAGGAGATCAACGACAGCGCGAAGAGTATCGCGGACATCATTGGCGTGATCGAGGGCATTGCGTTCCAGACCAACATCCTCGCGCTCAACGCCGCCGTGGAAGCGGCGCGCGCGGGCGAGGAAGGGCGCGGCTTCGCCGTGGTGGCGGGCGAGGTGCGCAGCCTCGCGCAGCGCAGCGCGGCGGCGGCCAAGGAGATCAAGACGCTGATCGGCGCATCGGTCGAGCGCGTATCGAATGGCTCGACGCTGGCGCAGGACGCGGGCTCGACGATGGACGAGGTCGTGAAGGCCGTGCGGCGCGTGAACGACATCATCGGCGAAATTTCTGCGGCTTCGCGCGAGCAGCGCTCGGGCATCGAGGAAATCAGTCGCGCAGTCACGCAGATGGACGCCGGCACGCAGCAGAACGCCGCGCTCGTGGAAGAGGCGACTGCGGCTGCGCAATCGCTCGACGATCAGGCGAAGGTGCTCAAGCGGCTGGTGGGGAAATTCCGGCTGGCTTGACCCCGTTGCGGTTCGTTGCTCGTTGCGGGCACGCGTGAAAAACGCCGCGTGGTTTCACACGCGGCGTTTTTTATGGACGCGTCACTTCGCGTCGCGCTCGATGATCCACGCGTGCGCCGGGTCGTTGTGGAAGTGCCATTCGCGCGTGGGGCCCGCCATCACGTTCAGGTAGTACGAGTCGTAGCCATACGGGACGACGACCGGGTGATAGCCGCGCGGCACCATCACGACGTCGTGATTTTCCACGGCCATCGTTTCGTCCAGATCGCGCGCGTCAGTGTACACGCGCTGGAACGCGAAACCCTGCTGCGGATTGAGCCGGTGATAGTAGGTTTCTTCGAGCGCGCTCTCGTGCGGCAAGCGGTCGGCGTCGTGCTTGTGCGGCGGGTAGCTCGACGAATGGCCCGAGGGCGTGCGCACCTCGACCACGAGCAGCGATTCAGCGGGCGCGTCTTGCGGCAGGATATCGCAGACGTAGCGCGTATTCGCTCCCTTGCCGCGCGTGGAGCGCTTCATCTGCGCGGGCTCGATGAGGCGAGCGGGCAGCGTGCCTTTGGCGGGCGCGCTCGCCACGCCCACTTCGGCATTGCGCTTGGCGCGCACCGTCGCTTTCACGCCGGGCGGCACATAAAGGGCATAAGGCGCGGCGTCTTCGAAGACGCTGTCGCGCGAGCCGAGGCTCGACCAGCGCTCGCCGCCCGCCTCGATATCCACCGAGCCCGAGAGCACGACGATGCAGCTCTCGCGATCGGGCTCGCTGACATAGACGAGTTCATCCACTTCGAGCCGGTATGCGGCGAAGCCGACATAGCGCCAGCCCGCGGTGTCGGGCGTGACGCGCGCGATCGTCTGACCTTCGCGCGCGGCCTTGACCAGCAGAGTCATGCTGCCTCCTTCGATTGGGTGTCCGTCGCATCGACGAGCGTGCGCAGCGTACGGTAACCCTTTTGCGCATATTCGTACGACGGTGCGATTACGGGGTCCTGCTCGGCTTCGACGACGAGCCAGCCGCGATAGCCGTGACGCTTCAGGCGCGCGATGATCGCGGGAAAATCGATGGCGCCGTCGCCCGGTACGGTGAACGCGCCTGCGAGCACGGCGTCGAGAAAGCTCCAGTTGCGGTTGCGTGCGAGTTTCATGACTGCCGGGCGCACGTCCTTGCAGTGCACATGACATACGCGTGCAATGTGCTTGTCGAGTTCGGCGACGGGGTCGCCGCCTGCAAACGTCATATGGCCTGCGTCGAACAGCAGGCCCACGGCGTCGCTCGTGCGCGCCATGAGCTTGTCGACGTCGGCGGGCGTTTCGACATAGGCGCCCATGTGATGGTGGTACGCGAGCCGCACGCCGCGCGAGAACGTATGGCGCGCGAAGGCGTCCACGCGCGCGGCGTATTCGTCCCACTGCTTGTCGCTGAAAAAGCGCGGGCGCTGGTAGAGCGGACGCGGCGCGCCCTGGATCGAATCGGCGACCTCGCCGTAGACCATCACGGTCGCGCCGTTCTGTGCGAGCAGGTCCAGATGCTTCTCGACCGCGGCGATCTCTTCTTCCACGCTGCGTCGCGCGAGCATGCCCGAATACCAGCCGGAGACGAGCGATAGATCGTGTTGCGAGAGGAGCGACCTGAGCGCCTGCGGCTCGCGCGGAAACTTGTTGCCTAGCTCGAAGCCCTCGTAACCGATCTCGCGGCCCTCGGTCAGCGCTTGCGATAGCGGCGTCTCGCCGCCGAGCGAGGGCAGGTCGTCGTTCATCCACGACAGCGGGTTGATGCCGATGCGTACTTCAAATGCGCTCATATGCGCTCCTCGATGTCTGTGTCGTCAGAGCCGTTATGCGTTGCCGGATTCGTCGTCGCTGGATTGCGCGCGTCCGCTGCGCTGCGCGACCTGTTCTTCATAGCGCTCGCGCGCCTCGCGCACGGTGGCGCGCGTGGACACCTCGGGCACGGCGACCTCCCACCACCAGCCGCCTTCCTCCGTCGTGCGCGCGGGGTCGGTGTCGATGGAGACCACGTAAGTGCGCGACGAAGCGCGCGCGCGTTGCATCGCCGCTTCGAGTTCCGCGACGTTCGCCACGTGCTCGGCCTGCGCGCCGAGCGAGCGCGCATGCGAGGCGAAATCGATGCGAGGGGCGCCGAGCGGCCCTTGCGCGCAATCGTCGAACAGGTTGTTGAACGGCGCGCCGCCGCAAGCCTGCTGCAACCGGTTGATGCAGCCGTAGCCGCGGTTGTCGAGCACGACGATGATGAGCTTCGCGCCCAGCATGACCGAGGTGGCGATCTCGCTGTTCATCATCAGATAGCTGCCGTCGCCCACCATGACGATGACCTCGCGATCGGGCCGCGCAAGCTTCGCGCCCAGGCCGCCCGCGATCTCGTAGCCCATGCACGAGTAGCCGTATTCGACGTGATAGGCGCCGGGCTGGCCCGCGCGCCAGAGCTTGTGCAGCTCGGCGGGCAGCGTGCCGGCCGCGCAGACGACGATGTCTTCGGTGTACGAACGACTCGACGAGCGCTGCACGGCGCCGATCACATCGGCGTCGTACGGCAGGCGGTTGCGTTCCTGCGGCGCGTGCGTGAGGCGCTCGATGCTCGCGCGCCAGTCGCCCGCGAGGCGCTGGGCGCGGGCGCTCCAGTTCGCGTCGGCGCGCCAGTTGATCAGTTCGTCGTTGAGCGCAGCGAGCGCCTGGCGCGCGTCGGCCTGCACGGCGAGGCCGTCGTGCTTGAGCGCGTCGAAGCCGTTGGCGTTCACGCCGATCACATGCGCGTTCGCAAAGAGCGAGTTCGAGCCGGTCGTGAAGTCCTGCAAACGCGTGCCCACGGCGAGCACGCAGTCGGCGTCGCGCGCCAGTTCGTTGGCGGCGGGCGAGCCCGTCACGCCGAGCGCACCGACGTTGAGCGGGTCGTCCCACGCGAGCGAGCCTTTGCCCGCCTGCGTTTCGGCCACGGGTATGCCGCGCGAGGCCGCAAGCGTCTGCAAGGCCTGCGAGGCGCGCGAATAGAGCACGCCGCCGCCCGCCACGATGAGCGGGCGTTTCGCGCGATGCAACTGCATAAGCGCCGCATCGATCTCGGTCTGAATAGGCGCTGGGGCGTGGAATGTCACGAGGCGCGGCGTGAAGAAGCTCGCCGGATAGTCCCATGCCATGGCCTGCACGTCCTGCGGCAGCGCGAGCGTGACGGGGCCGCAGAGCGCGGCGTCGGTGAGCACGCGCAGCGCGCGCGGCAGCGCCGTGAGCAGCTGCGCGGGATGCACGATGCGGTCGAAGTAGCGCGAGACGGGGCGCAGCGCGTCGTTAGCGGAGAGGCCGCCGTCATGCAGATCCTCGATCTGCTGCAGCACCGGATCGGGTTCGCGCGACACGAAAATGTCGCCGGGCAACAGCAGCACCGGCAAGCGGTTCACGTGCGCAAGCGCGGCCGCCGTGACGAGATTCGTCGCGCCGGGGCCAATCGAGGTCGTCACCGCCATCATGCGGCGGCGAAAATGCGCCTTGGCATAGGCGATCGCGCTGTGCGCCATGGCCTGTTCGTTGTGCGCGCGCAGCGTGGGCAGTTCGTGCCGATACTGATAAAGCGCTTCCCCGATGCCGGCCACGTTGCCGTGACCGAAGATCGCGAACACGCCGCCGAATAGCGGCTCCGTACGGCCTGAGCCGTCCTCGCTCGCCACGCGCTGCGCAGCGAGATAGCGCACGAGCGCCTGCGCCGCCGTAAGCCGCACGGTGCTCGTGTGCGCCGCGGGTACCGCGTTCTGCGCGCTTTCCTGCGCGGCGTAGTCGCCAGGAGCAATGCGTTGATTCATGCCGCCTTCTCCTCATGGTTGTCGTGCGCACCTCGAGCGTCGGTGCGCGCGGCGCGCCACGCGCCGATCAGCGTTTCGAAGGCGCGGCGCGCGCGGGCGATCACCTCGTCGTCGCCGATTTCGCCTGCGAGCCAGGCGAGGCTCGGTTCATAGAAGATCGAGCGGCCCACTGTGAAGCCCCGGCACGTATTCGAGACGGCCGCCGCGCGAAAGCCCTCCACGAGCTGGTCGATCGGCGCGGAGAGTCCGAGCAGCACGACGCCGCGGCAATACGGGTCGCGTTCGGCGATCAGCGCGTCGATCTCGCGCCATTGCGCGGCGCCCGTCGGTTCGAGCTTCCACCACTCCGGATAGAGGCCGATGTTGTAGAGCCGCTTGAGCGCGCGATAGACCGTATCGGGCGCGTTCGGCTCGCCGTTAAGCTTCGGCGGGATCACTTCGAGCAGCAGTTCGTGGCCGCTCGCCTGGGTGGCGTCGTAGAGCGCGCGCAGTTGCGCTTCCTGTTCGAGACGCTGTTCGATGGGCTCGTCGGGGTGGAACTGCACGAGACACTTCACCGTGTGATCAATGGGCCAGGACGCGAGCGTCGTGCCGATCGAGCGGCCATGGTCGAACACGAGCGGCACGGAGCCCGGCAGCTCGACCGGACGGCCGATCCACCAGCCGCGGCCGGTTGCGGCGTTGAGCGCATCCTGGCCGTAGCGGTCATCGATCAGGACACCGATGCGTCCCTGCAAGCCGAGCGTGCGTTCGGTCTGCGCGACCGCCTCGACGAAGAGATTCTTCAGATACGAAATGCGCGCTTCGCTTGCGCCGGTGTGCTGCGCGAGATCGAAGAACTGGTTGCGATGATCGAACGCGAAGCCGAGCACTTCGTCGTGCCGCTTGCGCGCGGGTGTCACGCGATGCAGGCGCGCGAGCGTCGCGTCACGGTCGGGGCGGCGCATGCGTACGGGGTCGGCGACCGCTTCGCGCAGGAAGTAGTCGAGTTCCACGGGCGTCGGCATGGCGGGCGCGCAGCCGTGCCGCGAGACGACGAGGGCGCCGCACGCGTTGGCCGAGCGCGCGCAGTCTTCGAGCGAGGCGTCGCGCAGCCAGCCCGAAAGAAAGCCGGAGGCGAAAGCGTCACCCGCGCCGAGCACGTTGAGTACTTCGACTTCCACGCCGCGCTGCATGGGCAAATCGTCCATCGAGACGGGCACCGCACCTTCCACGATCTGGCAGCCGAGCGGCCCGCGTTTGACGAGCAGCGTCGCTTCCGTGACTTCGCGCACGCGCTTGAGCGCATCGACGAGCGATTCCTTGCCGCCTGCAATGCGGAACTCTTCCTCGGTGCCGATCACGAGATCGAAATGCGGCAGGATGCGCTGCAAATGCGCGCTCACCCCTTCGCTCGCGACGAAGCGCGTCTCGCCGTCCGCCTTGCCGGTGAGGCCCCAGAGCACGGGACGGTAGTCGATGTCGAGCACGGTGCGCACGTTGTTGCGGCGCGCGTAGTCGAGTGCGGTGAGGCTCGTGCGATTCACCTGTTCGGTCGAGAAGTGCGTGCCGGTAACGAGCAGGGCTTTCGAGGAGGCGATGAAGGCTTCGTCGAAGTCGCCCGCATCGACGGCCATGTCGGCACAGTTCTCGCGGTAGAAAATCAGCGGGAATGTGTCGCGGTCTTTCAGGCCCAGCAGCACGAGCGCCGTGAGGCGTTCATGGTCCACGCGCACATGGCTCGTGTCGCAGCCTTCCTTCGTGAGCGTTTCGACGAGGAAGCGCCCCATATGGTCGTCGCCCACGCGCGTGAGCATGGCCGACTTCAGGCCCAGACGCGCGCAGCCGAAGGCGATGTTCGCCGAGGAGCCGCCCAGATACTTCGCGAAGGTGGAGACGTCTTCGAGCCGCGCGCCCACCTGTTGAGCGTAGAGATCGACGCCCAGGCGTCCGAGGCAGACGATGTCGCGGCTGCGGCCGGCGGCGAAACGGCCTGGGGTGGAACGGGGCGGGGTTGAATGAGTCAGGGCCATGTGTATTCCTGTTGGGAGCTGTGCCGTGCGCTCGTGCTCAGATGGTCGCGCCGTCGAGTTCGGCGATCATCTTCTGCATCTCCGCACCGCCCGCCATCATGTCGAGCACTTCGTTCTTGCTGATCGTGTCTTTCGTGTAGGTTCCGAGCGAGCGACCGCGATTGAGCAGCGTGAACGAGTCGCCGATGGGGTAGGCGTGGTGCACGTTGTGGGTGATGAAGATCACCGAAATGCCCTTTGCGCGTGCGGCGTGAATCAGCTTGAGCACATTGAAGCTCTGTTTCACGCCGAGCGCGGCGGTCGGCTCGTCGAGAATCAGCACGCGTGCGCCGAAGTGAATGGCGCGTGCGATCGCGAGACACTGCTTCTCGCCGCCCGACATCGTGCCGATGGCCTGATGCGGGTCGCGCACGTTGATGCCCATTCCGGCGAGGCGGTCCTTCGCGATCGCGGCGCTCGAATCGAGATCCATCACGTTGATGAAGCCGAACAGCTTCTTTTGCGGCTCGCGGCCCATGAAGAAGTTGCGCGCGACCGAAAGCAGCGGCACTAGCGCGAGATCCTGGTAGACGGTGGCGATGCCGAGATCGAGCGCGTCTTTCGGCGAATCGAACATCACGGGTTTGCCGTCCACGAAGTACTGGCCGGAGGTCGGCTGGTGCACGCCGGCGAGTGTCTTGATGAGCGTGGACTTGCCCGCGCCGTTGTCGCCGAGCAGGCAGTGCACCTCGCCGCGTTTCAAGCGCAATGTGACGCCGTTCAGTGCGATGACCTTGCCGAAGTACTTGCTGACATTCTCGAGCGCGAGAATCGTGTCGCCGTCTGCGGTGTTTTGAGTGTCGGACATTTGAGCCTCCGGCTTACGATTGCGCGACGCGGCGGCGCACATAGTGATTGAAGAGCACGGCAATGAGCAGCATCACGCCGAGGAACACGCGGAACCAGTCCGAATCGATGTTCGTGTAAGTGATGCCGATCTGCACGACGCCGAAGATGAGTGCGCCGAATGCCGCGCCGATCACCGAGCCGTAGCCGCCCGTGAGCAGCGTGCCGCCGATCACCGCGGCGATGATCGCTTCGAATTCTTTCTGCAGCCCGCGGTCGGCAGCGGCCGAACCGATGTCGCACACCTGCAGCACGGCGAACAGGCACGAGCAGAACGCGGTGAGCATGAAGAGCGAAATCTTCACGCGCTTCACGGGCACGCCCACGTTCTTCGCGGCGTTGGCGTCGCCGCCCACGGCGAGAATCCAGTTGCCGTAGCGCGTCTTGGCGAGCACGAATGCGCCGATCGCCACGAGCGCGAACCACCAGAGAATCACCTTGGGCACGCCGGGCACGAGCGGCTGACCGTTTTCGAGCATCCTGCCGATGCCGATATGCGCAAGCGCGACGAACAGGCCCTTGAACGCCGTGCCATGAAAAAGCAGGTTGGTCACGAAGTCGGCTTTGGCCACATCGCCCACGCCCGAGACGATCGTGCGGTCGGCGAACATGATCGAGAGCGCAAGCGTGAGGCCGCGCAGGATGAAGAGGAACGCGAGCGTGACGATGAACGAAGGCAGCCGCGTGCGCATCACGAGGTAGCCGTTGAGCGCGCCGAGCGCGGTGCAGCCCACGAACGCGAACAGAATGGAAAGCGCGATGGGCCAGTGGAAGTACATCGTGGGGATCGCCACCATCATGCCGGCGAAGCCGATCATCGAGCCGATGGAGAGGTCGAACTCGCCGGCGATCATCAGCAGGCACGCGCCGACGCTCAGGATACCGAGGTAGGCGGCGACCTGGGACCAGTTCATCACGCCGTCGAGATCGAACATGCCCGAGCCGCCCGCGCCGATCGCGAAGACGGCGAAGACCAGCACGGTGCCGGAAATCGCGGCGAATTCGGGGCGGCCGAGCAGATGGCCGAACCACGATTCGCGGCGCACGCGTTCGTCGCTGGCGCCTGGCTGCGGCGCGGGCGCGTCTTGCGCGCCGTCTTCCTGAGCGTGCGAGGGGAAGTGTTTGCCGGCTACACCCATGATGTCTCCTGTATCGACCAGAGTTGGTGCTTTAGCGCCTTACGCTGGTCTCGTGCAAGGCGATCGGCCGTGGCAGACGCATTCGCGTCTGCGTTGGCTCAAATACCCGAGCGCATTCCCCACAAGCGACTGCCTTGCAGTAGAAGCAACACGGTGAATGGCGCGCGGCGAGGCTGGCGAGAGGCGATGGGCATCGGAAGATGCTAGCCACCGCCGCGCGTGGCTGACAAAAAATGCTTAGCGATACTGACCTGCGTACTTCACGACCTTGTCGAGATTCTCCTTGGTGATGAAGCCCGGACCCGAGCGGATGTTCTTCGGACCGTACGAGGGCTGCAGGCCATAGGTTTCGAGGCGCTGCTTGAACTTCGGATTCGCTTCGAGGATCTGGCGGATCTTCTGCGGGTCCGTGGTGTGCTCCTTCTTCACGATCGCGAGAACGGCCACGGGGATGTAGCCCTGCAGGTACGGCTGCTGGTCGATCGCGAACTGGATGGTGCCTGCGCGGATCGCCTTGGCAATGTCATCCGAGAAGTCGAACGTGCAGAAGTAGATCTTGCCCGCGAGGCCCATCTGGTCGATCGCCTTGAGCGTGGCGGCCGCCGGCACCGGGCCGAGCGTGAGGATCGCGCCCGTGTTCGGATGGTTGCGCAGATACGCGCTCACCTTCGACTGGATTTCCGTCGGGTCCTGGCCGGAGTCGATTGTCGAGCTCTTGTAGTCCACGCCGAGCGCATCGGCAAATCCGCGGCAGCGTTCGAACGACACGGCGTTGGTCGCGAAGTGATTCACGCACAGGAACGACTTCACGCCCGCGGCCTTGGCCTTTTCGCCGGCTGCGTGGCCCGCCACGTATTCGGGCTGACCCACGTGCATGATCGCGCCGAGCTTCTCGCTCTGTTCCTCGGTGCCCGAGTTGATCGTCACGAGCGGAATCTTCTTTTGCGTGACCTTGCCGATCGAGCTCTTGAGCACGTCGTAGTCGGCGATGGTCACGATCACGCCGTCGTAGTTACGCGCGGCGGCCTGTTCGATCAGGCGCGACATGTCGGCGATGTCGCCGTTGGGTGGATTGCGGTAGTCGGTCTCGACGTTCCAGTCTTCGTCGGCCTGCTTGATGGCGTTCTTGATCGTGTTCCACCACGAGTCGGAATCGGGCGCGTGGCTGATCAGCACGAAATGGCCGTCGGCGGCTTGCGCCGTTTGCGCGCTGAGCACGCTCGCACCTGTGACGCCCGCTGCCAGCGCGAGCACTGCGGCCAACCTCCGGAGCATGGTCTTGCCCTTGCGTTGAGTCATTGTCTCCACCTTTCTCGGTCTGTCGTTCGTTCTTGGGGTGAATGCCGCAGCCGCGCTTTTGACATGCCGCTTGTTACCTGCACCAGCTGCCGCGCTCATCGACAAGAGTAGGACATCGCCTCGCGACTTGCAACGAAAATTTCATTGCAAATAAAAATGGAAAATCTGTTCCATTCGCGTGACGCGCTGCCTATAATCGGCTCCGTCGGCATGCCGTGGAATCGAAGCCTGGTAAGGCTTTGCGGCAGTGCGGCAACCAGCCGAGGAAAACAATCATGGCGGATGACACAACCGACGCCGTAGCAGGCGTAGACGAATTGATGCAGCGCATCGCCCACGATTACGAGGCGCTGCCGCGTCAGCTGAAAAGCATCGCGACCTACATCGAGCAGCACCGCGCGAGCGTGATGATGGACCGTACGAGCGACATTGCCGCGAGCTGCGGCGTGCATCCTTCGGCGGTGGTGCGCTTTGCGCAGCGCTTCGGCTTCTCGGGCTTCTCCGACCTCCAGGCCGTGTTCCGTCAGGCCTATGCGGGGCAAGGCGCCTCGGCCACGAGCTATCAGCAGCGCATTCGCCAACTGATCGACGCCAAGGAAGGCGAAGCGAGCCCGGACATGGGCGGCGCCGTGGCACGCGAGTTCATCGGCGCGTGCCGCAGCGGGCTCGACGAACTCGAAGCCGGCCTGGACGGCGCGCAGTTCGACGAAGCCGTGAAGATGCTCGAGCAGGCGGACAACATCTACGTGATCGGCGTGCGCCGCTCGTTTCCGGTGGCGAGCTACATCGTCTATGCCTTGCAGCACACGCGCAAGCGCGTGCACCTCGTCTCGGGGCTCGGCGGCATGTACCACGAACAGATTCGCGGCGTGAAGAAGGGCGACGTGGTGATCGCCATCAGCTTCGCACCCTACGGCAAAGAAACGCAGTACTGCCTGCGCGTGGCGCAGCAGCACCACGCCAGGACGCTCGTCATCACCGACAGCCAGCTTTCGCCGCTCGCGCGCCACGCGAACGCGCAGCTCTATGTGAAGGAAGGGAGCGCGTTCGCGTTCCGCTCGCTCACCAGCACCTTCTGCCTGTGCCAGGCGCTCTTCATTGCGCTTGCGTACCGGCTCGAACTCAACGTGGAAGAATCGACCGACACCGGAGGATACGATGACTAGTGCAGCAAGCGGCGCAGCGACAACGGTGGATGTGGCGGTATTCGGCGCGGGGCGCATTGGCCGCATTCATGCGGGCAATCTCGCGCGCCAGCCGGGCGTGCGTCTGAAGTACGTGATCGATGTCAATCGCGAAGCCGCCGCCGCGCTCGCCGCACAGCACGGCGCGCAGGTCGTGGATGTGGACGCCGCGTTCGGCGACGCTTCGATCGGCGCCACGGTAATTTGCTCGAGCACCGATACGCACTCCGAACTGATCCTCAAGTCGGCGGCAGCGGGCAAGCATATCTTCTGCGAAAAGCCCGTCGATCTGACCATCGAGCGCGCGCGCGCCTGCGCAGAAGCCGTTCAGCGCGCGGGCGTCGTGGCCATGATCGGCTTCCAGCGCCGCTACGATCCCACGTTCGCCGCGCTCAAGACGCGCCTCGATGCAGGCGAGATCGGCACGCCGGAAATGCTGATCGTCACGAGCCGCGACCCGGGCGCGCCGCCCGTCGAATACATCAAGCACTCGGGCGGCATCTTCAAGGACATGCTGATCCACGACTTCGACATCTTCCGCTGGATCCTCGACGACGAGGCGGTGAGCGTGCATGCCACAGGCAGCTGCCTGTCCGACCCGGCGATTGCCGACGCGGGCGACATCGATTCGACGGCGGTGACGATTCGCACGAAGCGCGGGCGTCTTTGCCAGATCAACACGGCGCGGCGCGCGGCCTATGGTTACGACCAGCGCTTCGAGGTGCTCGGCAGCGAGGGCATGCTGCAGGCGGGCAACATGAAGCCGACCGAGGTGGTCGCGTGGTCGAAGACCGCTGTCGCGCAGGACGTGCCCGAGGCGTTCTTCCTCGAACGCTATCGCGCGGCCTATGCGCGCGAAATGGCGCACTTTCACGAAGCCGTGACGCAGGGCGTGCCGGTGCGCACCTCGGTCGCCGACGGCCTGAAAGCGCTGGAGTTGGCCGAAGCTGCCTCGCTGTCGTGGCGCGAGGGCCGTGTCGTGACGCTGGGCGATTGAAGCGAGCGCAGATCAAGCGAGGAGAGCAAGGATGCAGGCAATCGATCGTGCCCAGCCGTTGCGCGTGGGCGTGGCGGGACTTGGGCGGTTGGGGCGGCGGCACGCGCAGAACCTGGCGTATCGCGTGCCGGGTGCAACGCTCGCGGCCGCGTGCAGTCCGCTGGAAGCGGATCTCGCGTGGGCGCGCGAGGCGCTGCCCGCCGCGCGGCTGTATGGCGAGTACGCCGATTTGCTGGCCGATCAAGCGGTCGATGCGGTGTGGCTCGTCACGCCTTCGGCATTGCACGCCGAGCAGATCGTGCAGGCGCTCGAAGCGGGCAAGCACGTGTTCTGCGAGAAGCCGCTCTCGCTCGACGTGGCCGAATGCGAGCGGGTGGTGAACGTGTCGCGTCGTCATGCCGACCGGCAGGTGACCATCGGCTTCATGCGCCGCTTCGATCCAAGTTATCAGGATGCCTACGCAAGCGTGCAGGCGGGGGCGATCGGCAAGCCTTTTCTGGTGCGCTCGCAGACCTGCGATCTGAACGATCCCGAAGGCTTTTTCGTGCGCTTCGCGCCGACTTCGGGCGGCATTTTCCTCGACTGCACGGTCCACGACATCGACGTTGCGCGCTGGCTGCTCGGCAAGCCGCGCGCCACACGCGTGTACGCCGCAGGCGCAATCGCGCTGCACGAAGGGCTGCGCGAATCGGGCGACGTGGACAACGGCGTGGCGATCTGCGAGTTCGAGGGCGGCCGTCTCGCGATGTTTTACGCCTCGCGCACGATGGCGCACGGCAACGACACGTCGAGCGAGGTGATCGGCACGGCGGGCGCGCTCGCGATCGGCCGCATCCCGCGCGCGAATCGCGTCGACGTCTACGATGCGACCGGCGTGCGCAGCGTTTGCACGCCCACGTTCTTCGACCGTTTCGAAGAGGCGTTCCTGATCGAAGCGCAGGCGTTCGTCGCCGAAGTCGCGGCACGCAAGGCAGGGCGGACGCAGGCGGGGAGCCTTGGCGCGACGCTCGAAGACGCGCTGGAAGCCACCCGCATCGGCCAGGCGCTGCGCGAATCGCTGCATACGGGGGCGGCGGTCACCCTGTGAGCCGTGCCGTGATCGGGACGCAAGCGGCGGCTGGCGTGGCTGCGGTAAAATCGACGCTATTGCCAGCGCCGTCTCACGCCGTGACGGTGCGCCACCGAAGGATCCAACCCCGATGCAGATTCAGGTTCACAAGGAAGTGGATGCACGCGGGCTGAACTGCCCGCTGCCGATCCTGCGCGCCAAGAAGGCGCTCGCCGACATGGAAAGCGGCCAGATCCTCAAGGTCCTCGCGACCGATCCCGGCTCGCAGCGCGATTTCGCCGCCTTCGCCAAGCAAACCGGCAACGAGATCGTGGAAAGCTCGCAGCAGGACAAGACGTTCGTGTTCCTGATGCGCCGGCGCTAGGCGCATCGGCAGATAAAAAAATGGCCCGCATGAGAATGCGGGCCATTTTCATTTGTGCCGCGCGGAAGATCTCAACCGGGGGCGCCTTAGCCTTCCAGCACCGGTTTGCGCGTACGCAGATACTCGTCGAAATCCGCGCCGACTTCCGGGTGACGCAGCGCGAACTCGACCGTCGCCTTCAGGTAGCCGAGCTTGCTGCCGCAGTCGAAGCGAGTGCCGTGGTACTTGTAGGCGAGCACCTGCTCGTCGGCGAGCAGCGACTGGATCGCGTCGGTGAGCTGCAGCTCGCCGCCCGCGCCCGGCTTGATCGACTTCAGATGCTCGAAAATGCGCGGTTTGAGCACGTAGCGGCCGACCACGCCGAGGTTCGACGGTGCGACTTCCGGCGCCGGCTTCTCGACGATGCCCGAGAGCTTGACGATCGAGTCTTCCCACTCCTTGCCGTCGACGATGCCGTACGAGCGCGTTTCCGAGGCCGGAATCTCTTCCACGCCGAGCACCGAGCTATGGTAGTGGTCGAACACCTCGACCATCTGCTGCATGACGGGCGGCGTGCCGTAGAGCAAGTCGTCCGCGAGAATCACGGCGAACGGGTTGTCGCCCACGAGCTTTTCCGCGCACAGCACGGCGTGGCCAAGGCCGAGCGCCTCGGGCTGACGCACGTAGAAGCAGTCGACGTTGTTCGGCTTGATGTTGCGCACCAGTTCGAGCAGCTTGGCTTTGCCGCGCGCTTCGAGTTCGGCCTCGATCTCATACGACTTGTCGAAATGGTCCTCGATCGCGCGCTTGCTGCGCCCGGTCACGAAGATCATTTCAGTGATGCCCGCAGCCACGGCTTCTTCGACCGCGTACTGGATGAGCGGCTTGTCGACCACGGGCAGCATTTCCTTCGGGCTGGCTTTCGTGGCCGGAAGGAAGCGCGTGCCGAGGCCCGCTACCGGGAATACCGCTTTTGTCACTTTCAGCATGTCTTTGTCCCTGTCCTGGTGCTCGTGTGACGCCGCGGGTGCGGCGCGACGCGTTACAGCCTTTGGCCGATATGGCGCTCAGGCCGGCAACCGCGTGAGTTGCGCGGTCAGCTTGTCCAGCGTTGCCTGGTATTCTGCCAGTCTTTTCTGCTCCTGCTCAACGACTGCGGGCGGTGCTTTCGCTACAAAACTCTCGTTTCCGAGCTTGGCCGTGCACTTCGTTACCTCGTTGCCGAGGCGGGCGATTTCCTTCGACAGGCGTTCGCGTTCGGCGGCGACGTCGATCTCCACCTTCAGCACGAGTTTGTCCGTCCCTACGATAGCAACTGGCGCGCCTGCCGAGGCCGCGTCGAGCGTTGCTTCGTCGGCGATGATCTGGACCTCCGAAAGCTTTGCAAGCGCCTGCGCATAGGGCGCGAACGTCGCGAGCCGCTCGGCGTTGCCCGTGGCGAGCAGCGGCACCTTCGTGGCGGGCGAGAGGCCCATTTCGCCACGCAGATTGCGGCACGCGTCGATCACGGCCTTCAGGTCGGCGGCCCACTGTTCCGCGGCTTCGTCGATCTTCTTTGCTTCTGCCACCGGGTAACGCTGCACCATGATCGATGCTGCGCCTTCGGCGGCACCCTCGGGGTACGCGTCGGTGAGCGGCGCCACCTTCTGCCACAGCGCTTCGGTGATGAACGGAATCACCGGGTGCGCGAGGCGCAGCACCGTTTCCAGCACGCGCAGCAGCGTGCGGCGCGTGGCGCGCTGCTGCTCGGGCGTACCCGTCTGGATCTGCACCTTGGCCAGTTCCAGGTACCAGTCACAGTATTCGTCCCAGACGAACTTGTATATGGCGTTGGCCACGTTGTCGAAGCGATAGTCCGCGAAGCCCTTCGCGACTTCGGCTTCCACGCGTTGCAGGAGCGAGACGATCCAGCGATCGGCCTGCGAGAAGTCCGTGTAGCCGCCGGGGCCGCAATCGCCCGGCTGGCATGCGCCCGGCTTGCTGAAACCGCAGTCGTGGCCTTCGCAGTTCATCAGCACGAAGCGCGTGGCGTTCCAGAGCTTGTTGCAGAAGTTGCGATAGCCTTCGCAGCGCGCGAGGTCGAAGTTCACGTTGCGGCCGAGCGTGGCCATGGAAGCCATCGTGAAGCGCAGCGCGTCGGTGCCGAACGCGGGAATGCCCTCCGGGAACTCCTTGCGCGTCTTCTTTTCGATGGTCGCGGCCTGCTTGGGATTCATGAGGCCGGTGGTGCGCTTGGCGACCAGCGCTTCGAGGTCGATGCCATCGACGATATCGATCGGGTCGAGCGTGTTGCCCTTGCTCTTCGACATCTTCTGGCCTTCGGCGTCGCGCACGAGGCCGTGCACGTACACCGTGTCGAACGGCACCTTGCCGGTGAAGTGCGTGGTCATCATGACCATGCGCGCTACCCAGAAGAAGATGATGTCGAAGCCCGTGACCAGCACGGAAGAGGGCAGGAAGGCCTTCAGTTCGGGCGTCTCCGCAGGCCAGCCGAGCGACGAGAACGGCACGAGCGCCGACGAGAACCACGTGTCGAGCACGTCTTCGTCGCGCTTCAGTGCGCCCGTGTAGCCCTTTGCTTCAGCCTGCGCGCGCGCCTCTTCCTCGCTCTTCGCGACGAAGATCTCGCCGTTCTCGCCGTACCACGCCGGGATCTGGTGGCCCCACCAGAGCTGGCGCGAGATGCACCAGTCCTGGATGTTCTCGAGCCACTGGTAGTAGGTCGTGGTCCAGTTTTCCGGCACGAACTTGATCTGGCCGCTGCGCACCACGTCGAGCGAAGTTTCGGTGATCGACTTGCCGGGATTGAAGGTGCCCTCGGGCGCGGGCTTCGTCATTGCCACGAACCATTGGTCCGTGAGCATCGGCTCGATCACCACGCCCGTGCGGTCGCCGCGCGGCACCATCAGCTTGTGCGGCTGGACCGAGTCGAGCAGGCCGAGTGCCTCGAAGTCGGCCACGACCTGCTTGCGCGCCTCGAAACGGTCGAGGCCGCGGTATTTGGCGGGCGCGTTGTCGTTGACCTTCGCGTCGAGCGTGAGAATCTCGATCATCGGCAGACCGTGGCGCAGGCCCACCTGGTAGTCGTTGAAGTCGTGCGCGGGCGTGACCTTCACGACGCCCGTGCCGAACTCGCGGTCCACGTATTCGTCGGCGATGATGGGGATCTCGCGATCGGCCAGCGGCAGCGTCACGGTCTTGCCGATCAGGTGCGCGTAGCGCTCGTCTTCCGGATGGACCATCACGGCCGTGTCGCCGAGCATGGTTTCCGGGCGCGTGGTCGCAACCGTGAGGTGGCCCGAACCGTCCGTGAGCGGATAGCGCAGGTGCCACAGGTTGCCGTTTTCCTCTTCGCTCACGACTTCGAGGTCCGAAACGGCGGTGCCCAGCACCGGGTCCCAGTTCACGAGGCGCTTGCCGCGGTAGATCAGGCCCTGTTCATAGAGGCGCACGAACACGTCGCGCACGGCGGTCGACATCTTGTCGTCCATCGTGAAGTACTCGCGCGACCAGTCGATCGACGCCCCCAGGCGCCGCACCTGGCCCGTGATGGTCGAACCCGACTGCTGCTTCCATTCCCACACGCGCTCGACGAACTTCTCGCGGCCCAGGTCGTGGCGCGAAATCTTCTGCGCGTCGAGCTGGCGCTCGACCACGATCTGCGTGGCGATGCCCGCGTGGTCCGTACCCGGCACCCACAGCGTGTTGTCGCCGAGCATGCGGTGGTAGCGCGTGAGGCCGTCCATGATCGTCTGGTTGAACGCGTGCCCCATGTGCAGCGTGCCGGTGACGTTGGGCGGCGGCAACTGGATCGAGAAATTGTTGCGGCCGGGCTCGAAGGTCGCGGCGGCGTAGCCTCGACGCTCCCATTCGGGGCCCCATTGGGCCTCGATCGTCTGGGGCTCGAAGCTTTTCGCTAGCGTGCTGTCGCTCATGGGTGGAATCTGCCGAAAAAAGGATGCGGAAACCTTCGATTATAAGGGGAAGTCCTGCCGGAGCCGACGCGCCAGCCGGGCTGGGGCACTGGGCGGACCATGGTGCGGGCCGTCGTGCGGGCGTTCTGCGCGCGAGGCGTGCCGCTTGGGTCACCCAAGCCGCAGCGTGCGTGCGCACTTATAATGGCGGTCTGCCATTCAACGACGGCGCGCCTGTGCCGCGCGCCACGTCCCCGGGGTCCCGCCCTGGGGTCACGCTCCTTTTCAGCCCATGCCCGAACTGCTCGCGAACCTGAACCCCGAACAACTCGCCGCCGTCACGTTGCCCAACGAACCGGCGCTCATTCTGGCCGGGGCCGGCAGCGGCAAGACGCGCGTGCTGATCACGCGCATTGCGTGGCTGATCCAGCAGGGCATGGCCTCGCCCTCGACCATCCTGGCCGTGACCTTCACGAACAAGGCCGCGCGCGAAATGGTCGGGCGCCTCCAGGCGCTTTTGCCCATCGACACGCGCGGCATGTGGATCGGCACGTTCCACGGCCTGTGCAACCGCATGCTGCGCGCGCATTTCCGCGACGCCGGTCTGCCGCAGACCTTCCAGATCCTCGACACCGCAGATCAGCTTTCGGCCATCAAGCGTCTGATGAAGGGCCTGAACGTCGACGACGAGAAGTACCCGCCCAAGAACCTGCAGTATTTCATCAACAACGCGAAGGAGCAGGGCCTGCGTCCGAAAGACGTGGATGTAAGCGACGATTTCAACCGCAAGTTCGTCGAACTCTACGAAGCGTACGACCAGCAGTGCCAGCGCGAAGGCGTGGTCGATTTCGCGGAGCTGCTGCTGCGCTGCTACGAACTGCTCGCGTACAACCCGCCGCTGCGCGCGCACTATCAGAGTCGCTTTCGCGACATTCTGGTGGACGAGTTCCAGGACACCAACAAGCTTCAGTACGCGTGGCTCAAGCTGCTCGCGGGGCCGGGCAATGCGATCTTCGCGGTGGGCGACGACGACCAGTCGATCTACGCGTTCCGCGGCGCGAACGTCGGCAACATGCGCGACTTCGAGAACGAGTTCCGCGTGAAGCACATGATCAAGCTGGAGCAGAACTACCGTTCGCACGGCCATATTCTCGATGCGGCCAACTATCTGATCGCGCATAACTCGCGGCGTCTGGGCAAGAACCTGCGCACCGATGCGGGCCACGGCGAGCCGGTGCGCGTGTACGAGGCGGCCACCGACTCGCAGGAAGCCGGCTGGATCGTCGAGGAGATTCGCGCGCTCATCAACCAGGGGCTCGCGCGCAACGAGATCGCCATCCTCTATCGCAGCAACGCGCAGTCGCGCACGATCGAGCACACGCTCGTGAACGCGGGCGTGCCGTACAAGGTGTATGGCGGCTTGCGCTTCTTCGAGCGCCAGGAAGTGAAGCATGCGCTCGCGTATCTGCGTCTGATCGACAATCCGAACGACGACACGGCGTTCGCGCGTGTCGTGAATTTCCCCACGCGCGGCATTGGCGCGCGCTCGATCGAGCAGCTGGCGGATGCCGCGCGCCTCTACAACTGCTCGATGGCCGCGGCCATTCCGTACGTCACGGGCAAGGCGGGCTCGAGCCTGGGTTCGTTCGCCAATCTGGTCGCGAAGATGCGCGCCGAAACCGCGCAGATGAGCCTGCCGGAAACGGTCGAGTACACGGTGCGCATGAGCGGTCTCGCCGAGTTTTATCAGAACGAGCGTGAAGGTCAGGATCGCCTCGAGAACTTGCAGGAACTCGTGACCGCGGCCACGGCGTTCGTGAGCGAAGAGGGCTATGGCCTCGACACGCCCGCGCGCTCGATCCCGCTGCGCCCGGGTGCGAGCGCGGTGCCCGAGATCGTCTCGCAGGACGGCGAGATCGAAGTGCTCGATGCGCCCACGATCACCGACCCCGCGCAGAACCCCGACGTCATGACGCCGCTCGCGGGCTTCCTCTCGCACGCGTCGCTCGAAGCCGGCGACAACCAGGCGCAGGCAGGCCAGGACGCCGTGCAGTTGATGACGGTGCACGCGGCGAAGGGCCTCGAATTCACGGCGGTCTTCATCACCGGTCTCGAAGAGGGCTTGTTCCCGCACGAGAACAGCGCGATGGAAGCCGACGGCCTCGAAGAAGAGCGCCGCCTGATGTACGTGGCGATCACGCGTGCGAAGGAGCGGCTCTATATCTCGTTCGCGCAGAGCCGCTTGTTGCACGGCCAGACGCGCTACAACGTGCGTTCGCGCTTTTTCGACGAGCTGCCGCAGGAATCGCTCAAGTGGCTCACGCCCAAGGTCGAGGCCGGTTCGCGCTGGGGCGGGCGTTCCGACAACGCCGGCTGGGGCCGCGACTGGTTCGCGCGTCCGGGCGGCGGCAGTGGCGGCAGCAGCGAAGGCGGCCGTCGCGAGCGCGACGCCTATATCGCCGACAAGAGCCCGGCGCCCGCGTTCGCCAACGAGCAGCGCGCCGCCGAGACGGGCTTCCGTGTGGGCCAGGGCGTGTTCCACACGAAGTTCGGCGAAGGCACGATCACGGCGCTCGAAGGCAGCGGCACCGACGCCAAGGCGCAGGTGCGCTTCAAGCGTCACGGCGAGAAATGGCTCGCGCTGGCCGTGGCCAAGCTGCAGCCGGTGGAGTGAGCGCGCGCAAGCCTCAAACGACTCAGACGGAAATCATTCGAAGATGAACCTCTCGACTCACGCGGGCGGCAGTGCCGCCCGTCCGCTCGGCGTGCTCGCCGCGCTGCCCCAGGAACTCGGCGATCTGATCGCGGCCATGCAGGCCGAATCGGGGGTCGTCACGCGCACGTTCGGCCGGCGTGACTATCACCTCGGCACCGTGCACGGCGCGCCGTGCGTGGTGACGCTCGCGCGCGTCGGCAAGGTGGCGGCGGCCGCCACGGCCAGCGCGCTGATCCATGCGTTCGATGTGGAAGCGATCGTCTTTACGGGCGTGGCCGGCGGCGTGGGTTCGGGCGTCCACGTGGGCGACGTGGTGGTGGGCGAAACGCTGCTCCAGCACGACATGAACGCCGAGCCGCTGTTTCCGCGTCACGAAATCCCGCTGCTCGCGCGCTCGCGTTTCGATGCCGACCACGCGTTGGCTCAGGCGCTCGCCGCCGCATGCGAGCGTTTCATCGCGGAGGAGGGGCCGGAGTTGACGGCGCGCTTCAAGGCCGCGCTGCCGCGCCTCGAAACCGCGTTGCCGCAGGTGCATCGCGGGCTCGTGATCAGCGGTGACCAGTTCGTGGCGAGCGCCGCGGCCGTGGGCGCGCTGCGCGCGCTGTTGCCCGATGCGCTCGCCGTCGAGATGGAAGGTGCCGCGATCGCCCAGGTCTGCCACGAGTACGACGTGCCGTGCGCGATCGTGCGTACGATCTCCGATACCGCCGACGAGCACGCGAGCACCTCGTTCTCGAGCTTCCTCGCCGATATCGCGGGCACGTACTCGACGGGCATCCTCAAGCGCTTCCTGGCCGCTTACCGCCCGCTCGCACGTTGAGCGTACGCACGCGCAGGCCTCAGCTTTCGCCTGCGCTCACCGCCTCGCGAATCGACTGCAGCGCCGAGGCATCCTCGATGGTCGGCAGATCGCCCGGGTCGCGCCCTTCGGCGAGCGCCGCGATCGCGCGGCGCAATAGCTTGCCGGAGCGCGTCTTGGGCAGCATCGGCACGAAGTGCACGCGCGCGGGCCGGCCGATCGCGCCGAGCTGGCGGTCCACCGTCGCGGCGAGCGAAGCCGCGAGCTTCTGTGCATCGGCGGGATTCGCTGCCGCATTCGCGTCGCGCAGCACGACGAACGCCAGCGCCGCCTGACCCTTCACCGCGTCGTTCATCCCCACCACGGCCACTTCCGCGACGGCCGCGTGCGACGAGATCGCCTCTTCGATCTCGCGCGTGCCGAGACGATGGCCCGCCACATTGATCACGTCGTCGGTGCGGCCGAGGATCGTCACGTAACCGTCGCTGTCCTGCACGCCCCAGTCGAAGGTCGAATACACCTGCTGGCCCGGCACGCTTTCCCAGTACGTGTTCACGAAGCGCGCGTCGTCGCCCCACACGGTCTGCATACAGCCTGGCGGCAACGGGTAGCCGAGCGTGATCACGCCTTTCTCGCCTTGTGCGCAGGGCTCGCCCGTATGTTCGTTGCGCAGCACGAGGTCGTAGCCGTAGCAGGGCACGCCCGGCGAGCCGAGCTTTTGCGGCAGCGGATCGACGCCGCGCTGGATCGCCAGCATCGGCCAGCCGGTCTCGGTCTGCCAGTAGTTGTCGACGACGGGTTTGGCGAGTGCATCCGAGATCCATTCGGCCGTGGGCTCGTCGAGCGGTTCGCCCGCGAGAAAGAGCGTGCGCAGGCTCGACAGATCGGCGCAGTGCAGCAGCGCCGGGTCCTGCTTCTTGAGCACGCGAATGGCCGTCGGCGCCGTGAACATCAGGTTGATGCGGTGCTGCTCGACGAGGCGCCACCAGATGCCGCCATCGGGGCGCACCGGCGTGCCTTCGTACATCACCGTGGTCATGCCCGCGAGCAGCGGCGCGTAGATGATGTAGCTATGGCCCACCACCCAGCCGATGTCCGACGCCGTGAACATGGTGTCGCCGGCGTGTCCTTCGAAGATGTATTCCATCGATGCGGCGAGCGCCACCGCGTAGCCGCCCACGTCGCGCTGCACGCCCTTGGGCTTGCCCGTCGTGCCCGAGGTGTAGAGGATGTACGAAGGCTCGTTCGATTCGAGCCATTCGCAGGGAATCTGCACATCGTAGTGTTGCTCGCGCAGCGGCTCGTAGTCGACGAGATACGGCGCGTTCAGCCGCTCGGGCGCGAGCTGGCGGTCGATCAGCAGCACCTTGGGCGGCGGGTATTCGGCGCGCGCCATGGCTTCGTCCACGAGTGGCGTGTAGTCGATCACCTTGCCGCCGCGCGCCCCGGCGTCGGCGCTCACGAGCAGCACGGGCTTCGCGTCGTCGATGCGCGCGGCGAGGCTCGGCGCGGCGAATCCGCCGAACACCACCGAGTGGATCGCGCCCAGGCGCGCGCAGGCGAGCATGGCAAAGACGGCCTCGGGAATCATCGGCAGATAGATCAGCACGCGCTCGCCGCGCGCGACGCCGAGCGAGCGCATCACGGCGGCCATGCGGTTCACTTCGGCGTGCAGGTCGGCGTAGGTGTAGCGCCGCTCGATGCCGGTCTCGGTCGAGACGTAGACGAGCGCGTTCTGGTGAGCGCGCGACGAGAGGTGACGGTCCACGGCGTTGAAGCACAGGTTCGTGCGGCCGCCGCAGAACCAGCGCGCAAACGGCGGATTGGAGCGGTCTAGCACCTGGTCGAACGGCGTCTCCCAATGGATGCGCTCGGCCTCGCGGCGCCAGAAGTCGTCGGGGTTCGCGACCGACTCGCGGTGAAAATCGCGGTAACGCATGACTACCTTCCTCCCGTGCTGATATTGCAGCCGTTGGCCGATCTGGCGCAGTTTTTCAGGATAGTGCAGTGCAATGCGCGCGGGCAACGCGGGTTCTCCCGCGGATTCTCTCGCGGATTTCCGCGTACGGGCGCATGCGGCGCGCCCGCCGGGCGCGTGCAACCGCTGTGCGGCGCTCAGCCGCGGATGTCGGGATGCTCGAGACGCGGCAACGGTGCGACGCGCCAGCGGCGCAGCCAGAGCCGGGCGGCATCGACAGTCGCATCGAGTTGCGCGCGCACCGTGCTCGACAAGCCCGCGCCGTAACAGTCGCTGCCTTGCGGCTGCACGCCGATCAGCACGATCTCGCGCGGCGAGCGGCCGCTCAGCTGCGCGCAGGCCAGCGCGTCGGCGAAACCCATGCCAGGCCGGCTCGGGCGGCGCATGTAGAGATGTTCGGCGGCCGCATCGCCGGTGAGGATGCGCAGCGTGCCCGGTTCGAGCCCGAAATCGATTGATGTGAGCACGATCAAACGCTGCGTGGATTCGACGACGGGCAGCAGCGCGCGGCCGCGCGTACCGCCTTCCACGAGTTCGACCTGCGCGGGGCATTGCCAGGCCGCCTTCAGCCGCTCAAGCGCGAGCACGCCCAAACCGGCGTCGCCCCACTGAACGTTGCCGAGGGCGAGAACGACCACCCGTTGCGGCGCGAGGGCCTGACGCTTCGCGAGCCCGGCCAGTGCGCGGCGCGCGAACGCGCGCACCGCGCCGTCGTCGCGCGCCGCCCGCGGCATGGCGCCGATTTCGCGAGGTCGATGTAGGCGAAGGATCACGTTGAGGGCTGATTGGAAGGCTGGGGAATAGGAATAATCCGAGTATTCCGACCAACTTCCGTTGACATGGATCAAGCGAGAGAGGCTTTAACGTGATAAAGACATTGTTTTGCAATACTCATCGATTCGCTGTCGGCGCACTGTGCGGGAAGCGCTAACACTCCGTGTGCGCACAGCAACAAAAAAGGGAACGCCAAACTGGCGTTCCCTTTTTGCATGCGCTGTTGCGTAGCCCGGCTGGCAGTACGCGCCGTCACGGCGCCATCACGTGCCTGGTTTGACGACCACCGTGCAGGTCGTGCCCGCGGCGAGGACCATGTCGTCCGGCACCTTGTCGATGTGGATGCGCACCGGCACGCGCTGCGCGAGGCGCACCCAGTTGAAGGTCGGGTTCACGTCGGCGAGCAGTTCGCGGCTTTGCGGATTGTCGCGGTCGTAAATGCCGCGCGAGATGCTCTCGACGTGGCCCTGGAGTGTGCCGCCGCTCATCAGCTTGATGTCGGCCTTGTTGCCCACCTTCACGTGCGGCAGCTTGGTTTCCTCGAAGTAGCCGTAGACCCAGAACGAATGGCTGTCCACCACGGCAAGCTTGGCCTGGCCCGAGATCGCATAGTCGCCCTGGAACACCTGCAGGTTCGTGATGTAGCCGTCCACCGGCGAGACCACGCGCGTGCGTTCGAGGTTGAGCTTGGCTGCGTCGAGCGCAGCGATTGCCTGCTGGTACTGCGCCTGTGCCGAATTTGCCGTATGCGAGGCGTTCTCGCGGTTTTCGGCCGAGACCACTTCGCTGTCCATGTCGGCGCGGCGGCGCGCGTCGTCCTGGCGCATCGTCAACTCGGCCTTGCGCGCGGCCACGGCGGCCTCGGCCTGCTCCACGGCGATCTGATAGTGCGACGGGTCGATCTGCATGAGCAGGTCGCCCTTGTGCACGAACTGGTTGTCCTTCACGGGCAGCTCGACCACGGCGCCCGAGACGTCGGGGGCGATGTTCACCACTTCGGCGCGCACGCGGCCGTCGCGGGTCCACGGCTCGTCCATGTAGTGAACCCACAGGACGCGCCCGACCAGAATGGCGACGACGAAGATGATGGCCGTCGCGATAAAGCCAATGAGGTTGCGGATTGTCATGATTCGGTTGATTCGTTCAGCGATGCATGCAGCGACGCATTTAGTGATAGACCGCGAGACCGAGCAGGCAGCACACGACCACGAGCAGGCTCACGCGAAAGAGGGACGGGTGCCAGACGACCCGGTAGAGGCCGGTTCGGGCCAGTACGGAATCGAGCACCCAGGTGATCGCCGCGCCCAGAATGAAGAGCAGCACGATCGCCGGGATATAGGCGTCGAGAAACGCGACGTCACGAGGCATGGTTGGCTCCTTGGCTCGCGCCGGGGTTCGCGCTTTCGTTGCCCGCATACGCCGCGAGCGGCGATTGCGGGTCGATGAGCGCGGTGCGGATGAAATGCAGATGACTCTGGATGCGCTGCAGCTGGTGGCGCTCTTCGCGCGGCGCGTCGCCACGCTCGGCGGCGCTCGTCGCTTCGGGTTGCCACATGCCTTGCAGCACGGCCTGGCTTGCGTCGATCGCGCGAGCCGTCGCGGCGAGCGCGTCGCGGTAACGCGCTTCGCCCGGGCGATCGAAGAGCGCGCTCACGGCTTTGAGCGTCGCGTCGATCGCCACGCGCCACGCCGTTCCCCGTGCGTACTGCGGATGCGCGGGCAGCGTGGCCAGTTCGTGGCGCAGATCGAGCGCGGCGTTGCCCACTTCGAGCGTCGAGAAGAGCCAGCGCATCGTGTCGCGGCGTTGCGCGTCGTCGTTGCCGGCGATCGCCGAGAGCTGGAACATCAGGTCGCGCGCGCCGCTCTCGAAGCGGTTGCGCAGTCCCTTCAGGCGCGCGCGGCAAGCGTGCACGGCGCCGCCGCGCAAGTCGGCCAGCAGTCGCCGGCGCAGCCACAGCGTGGAAGGCGGCAGGAGCACGGCGAACGCCAGCGCCGAGACTGCCATCGACGCAATGAGCGCGAGCGCGTCGTTCATGTAGCTGCTCGGGTTGTACTGCACGACGTTGTCCGGCCCCGCGAGAAAGCACAGGAAGATGCAATAGCCCACGCCGTAGCCCGCGTATTTCGGGCGCGTCGTGAGGAACACGCCGAACGCGAGCGCGGGGGCGAGCGCGACGCACAGCATGACGAAGCCGTCGATGTGCGGAAACACGCCGAACGTGAGAATCATGCCGACGACCGATGCGAGCACAGTGCCGAGCGCCATCTGCGTCGCCATGCGCGAGGGCTGCGGCGCGGACGAGGCGAGCGCGCAGGTCGCGGCGGCATTGAGCACGAGGTTGGTGCCGCTCGGCCACGCGGTGGCGATCCAGAACGCGCCGAGCAGCGTCATCACGACGGCGGCGCGCAGGCCTGCCACGCCCGCTGCGATCAGGTTGGTCTTCGGCACGTAGCGCGAAATCCATTTCTCGCGCGAGTGCGTATCCACGGCGAGCGAGGCGTAGGTGGCCGTGTACTCGGTCATCTCGTGCACGAAGCGGTAGAACAGTTCCGTGGCGGTGTCGAAGTCGAGCAGGCGCGCATCGCCTTGTGCTTCGAGTTCCGCGCGCGTGGCGCGCACGCGCCGCGGCAGCGCCGAGCGGTAGTCGTCTAGTTGCTGCGAGACGTGCGTTGCGTCGGCGGCCGTGAGCACAGGCTCGCCTGCTTTGGCGAACAGCGGCGCGATCTCGCGGAAGTACGGTTCGAGCGCATCGACGGTTGCAGAGGAGCCGTCCGCGCGCAGACGGTTCATCAACTGATGCAGCGCGTGAAAGCGCGTGGAGACCGTCATGAACTCGGTGTTCAGGCGCGCGAGGCGCCCCGAGCGCATGCGCGCGTCGGGCGACTCGAACACGGCCATGCTGCGGTTCGCTTCGAGACCCACGACGTCGGCGACGAACCGCGCATTGCTCGCTTCGATATGCGAACGATCGACACGCCCGGCAAGCGCCGCCGAAACGTAATCGACGAACGACGAGAAACGGCGCCGCACGTTCGAGCGCAGCAGCTCGCCCGTAAACTGCGGAAACACCGCGGCGCTGACGAAGCCCGAGCAAAGGATGCCGATCGAGATTTCGCCCACGCGCGTCATCGCCGACATGAACGCGCCGTCGGGATGCTGCGAGGCCGGAATGCCGATCAGCGCCGCCGTGTAGCCCGCGAGCACGAAGCCGTACGAGCGGAAGTTGCGGTTGCGCGCGGCGCCCGCGGTGCACAGGCCGACCCACAGCGCCGTCGAGACGATGAAGAGTTCCGGCTGCTGCGCGAAGAGGCCGATCAGCGCGAGCATCACGACGAGGCCCACGAGCGTGCCGCAAAGCCGATAGAAGCTCTTGGCGAACACGGGGCCGCTTTGCGGCTGCATCACGATGAACACGGTAGTCATGGCCGTGCGCGGCTGCGGCAGATCGAGCTTCATGGCGATGCCGAGCGCGAGCAGCGCGGCGGCGATCGCCTTGAAGAGATAGATCCACACGAGGCCGTCGGTACGCGCCCAGTCGGCGAGCGCGGCGTAGAGGCTTTGGCCGCCCGGCTGCGAAGGGGAGGAGGTGGACGCTTGCATCGTCGTCTGCCTCAGTGCGCCGTGCCGGCTGCGCCGGCATTGCCCGATGCGTTCGCATCGGCGGCGTCGGGGCCGGACGAAGCATGCGAGCCATGCGGCGCGAGCAGCGCCGCAGGCATGAGCGGCACGTCGCGCGTCTTCTTGCCGTGCGCGGGCAGTTGCTCGGCTTCGGTTGGGCCTGTTGCTGCGGCATCGCTCGATGCGTCGATCATGCCGCCGCCCAGTGCCGCCACTAGCGTGGCATGGGCGGCCAGCCGCTCGGCCTGGATGTGCGCGACGCCTTCCTGGGCGCGCAGCAACTGCGTTTGCGCAATCAGCACGTTCACATAGTCGGTCAGGCCGCGGCGGAAGCCTTCCTGTGCGAGATCGTAATTGCGCTGCGCGGCCGCGACCGAGCGGTGTGCGTCGTCTTCCTGCGTCGCGAGCGAGCGCATGCGCACCACCTGATCGGCGATTTCCTTGAGCGCGGTGACGATCGTCTGGTTGTACTGATCGACGGCGATGTCGTACGCGGCGGACTGCGCGCCGAGCTGCGCGCGCAGGCGTCCGCCGTCGAAGATCGGCAGCGAGAACGCGGGGCCGCCCGCATAGCTGCCGCTCATCGACTTGAGGAACTGGAACAGCGGGCCGGCCGCCGCGTAGCCGCCCATCGAAACGAGCAGGTTCACGTTCGGATAGAAGTCGGCCTTCGCGACGTCGATGCCGCGCGCCTGCGCGGCGACGAGCCAGCGCGCCGCGACCACGTCGGGGCGATAGCCGATCAACTGGGCGGGCAACGCCGAGGGCAGACCTGCAGGCGCCGCGAGCGAGAGCGCAGGCCGCTCGATCGCTTCACCGGCGCCCGGGCCCTTGCCCGCGAGCGCCGCGAGCTGGTTCTTGCCGAGCGCGATGGATTCTTCGAGCGCGTCGATCTGGCGTTCGTATTCGGGCAGCGGCGTTTGCGCCTGGCTCACTTCGAGCTGCGTGCCGATGCCGCCGGCCAGGCGCTTTTGCGCGAGCGCAAGAATGCGTTGCTGCTGGCCGAGCGTTTGCTTCGCAATGTCGAGCAGCGCGTAGTTCATCGACATCTCGATGTAGGTGCGCGTGACATTGACTTCGAGTTCGAGCTGCGCCGCGCGCGCGTCGGCGGCGGTGGCGTGGGCTACGTCGAGCGCGCGCTCGGCATTGTTCTTGTCCTGGCCCCAGAGGTCGAGGTGATATGAGAGGCCGAGCGTGGCTGTGTTGTTCCACGTGTTCGCACCCGCGAGCGGGCCCGGCCCGTAGTAGACGTTGTCGGACCATTGCTGGCGCTGGATGGACATGCTGCCGTTGATTTGCGGCAGGAGCCCGGCCTGGGCCACGCCGACCATCGAGCGCGCTTCGCGCACACGCGCCTGGGCGGCGGCAAGCGAGGGGTTGCCGGCCACGGAGGCTTCGATCCAGGCATTCAGCTGAGGGTCGTTATAGCCGCGCCACCAGTCGCTGGCGGGCCAGCCGGCGTCGGTGTTGGCCGCGCGGATCGCCGATCCGGCGTCGAGTTGCGCGGCTTGCGCCAGTTGCGCTTGCGGTGCGATGCCCCCGGTACTGGCGCAGCCCGCGATTATCAACGAGAACGTAAGAACCGTGAGTGCGGCTAGTCCTTTCGGTACCGGAGACTGCACGATTTACTCCTTATCTTGGCTATGAATCACTGCGTGTCATTATATTTTTTGAGCGATTGATGAATAACCGGTAAGGATGCAAGGCATTTTTACGAAACGTGAGACAATCGATCTTACGAATTATGAAACAATTCGTGTGTCAGAAAGAGGATTGGTATGGATACGCTTCAAAACATGCGTGTATTCGTCCGGGTGGTGGAGGCGGGCAGCTTCACGGGCGCGGCGCAATACCTGAACACGACCACGGCTTACGCTTCGCGCGCGGTTTCCGATCTGGAGGCGCACCTGCGCACGCGCCTGCTGAACCGCACGACGCGCCGCATTGCGCTCACCGAGGCGGGTGAGCGCTACCTGCAGCGCTGCGAGCAGATCCTCGCCTACGTGGATCAGGCCGAAGCGGAAGCCGGCGACGCGCATGCGCGCCCCTCCGGAAAGCTCAAGGTCCACGCGATGACGAGCTTCGGCCAGCACTATGTGGTGCCGGCGGTGGGGCAGTATCAGCAGCGCTATCCGGACGTGCACGTGGAACTCACGCTCGCCCAGCGCATGCCGGACCTGCTCGACGAGGGCTACGACGTGGCCCTCGTCGTCGCGACCGATCTGCCGGATTCCGGTTTCGTGTCGCAGCGGCTGACGAGCGCGTTCAGCATCGTGGTTGCCTCGCCGGCGTATCTGGAAAAGCGCGGCGTGCCGCAAAAGCCCGCGGATCTCGCGAACCACACCTGCCTGCAGATGGTGACGCCCGTGTTCCCGACCTCGCAGTGGCAGTTCACGGGCCCCGAAGGCGAGGCCACGATCGACCTCGGCCCGGCGACCTTCCAGGTGAACGTGGCGGAGGCGATGGCGGTGGCCGTGCGCGAGGGCATGGGCGTGGGCCTGCTGCCGATCTATTCGGCGATCAGCGGTTTGCGCAGCGGCGAGCTGCAATGGATCCTGCCGGAGTACAAGTCGCAGGAGATGAACGTCTTTGCGGTTTATCCGTCGCGCCAGTATCTCGACGCGAAGATCCGCACGTGGGTCGAGCTGCTGCGCGAGAGCATGCCTTCGACACTCGCTCGGGATCACAACGAGCTGCGCCAGTTCGCGCGCACCTGAGCACCTGAGCGCAATCAAATGGCGCGCGGGCCGTGACAGCCTGTTACAGCTTGCGCAGATGGCAACACTTCCTTACGCCCGGCGGCGCGGTGGCTTGGTAAGGTAGCGGGACTGTTTCACGCAACCTCTTTCTGCCAACACCGGAAACTCGAATGGATACGCATCTGATGATCGGCATCGCCGTGATGATGGGCCTGATCGGCATCGCGGCATCGCGCGATCTGCTGCGCATGCGCCGCGCGCAGCTCCAGCCCGCGACGCTGCGCGTGCGCCGCGACGACGCACGCATGCACTAAAGCCGCGGGTTTGCCTCGCTAGATCTCCACCACCTTGTCCCAAGCAAAGGCCGGATTCTCCGGCCGCCCCGTGCGGCGGTCGCGATAGCCGCGCGGATTGCACACCACGCGGGTGCCGTTGACCGTGTAGTCGAAGCACGTATGCGTGTGGCCATGTATCCATAGCGCGACCGGCGCGCGCACGAGCGCGCCGAGATCGCTCACGAATCCCGCCGACACCAGATCCTCCGCGTAGCGCGGCGCCAGACTCCCTTTATGCGGCGCGTGATGCGTGACGACGATCGTCTCGCCCGCGAAGGGCTTCGCCAGTTCCGCTTCGAGCCATGCGCGCGAACGCGCGTGGAGCGCGAGCGAGTCGGCCGGCGTGAAGTCGCGGGCACCTGCTTGCGGGCTGTCCGGCCAGGACACCTGGATCAATCCGCGAAAATCCAGCATCACGCGCATCGCTGCCGCTATGGCGGCTTCACGCGCGGCGTGGTCGGCGCCGAAGAGTGCGAAGTCGGCCCACAGCGTCGTGCCTAACACCCGAAAGCGGCCCGCCGGATCGACGTAGACGCCATCGTTGAGGAAATGCACGTTGTCGAGCGTGGAGGCGGCGTCGCGCATCGCCGTTTCCAGCGCGCCGAGATCGCCGTCGTAGTACTCGTGATTTCCGGGCACGTACACCACCGGCACCTGCGGATCGAACGTTTCCGCCGCCCAGCGCAAGCCCAACCCGTGATTGTGGATGTCACCCGCGAGCACGACGAGATCGGCCTGCGCATGCGGGATCGTGTCGGGCTCGTCGTTTTCCAGATGCAGGTCGGACAGCACGCGGATCTTCAACACGATGTCGGCTCCTTGCGTCCCGCGCGTTCAGCGCAGCACTTTCCCCGGATTCATCAGATTCAGCGGATCGAGCGCGGTCTTGATCGCGCGCATCAGCGCGAGTTCGACCTCGCTCTTGTAGTGCATGTTCTCGTCGATCTTCAGCCGCCCGAGGCCGTGTTCCGCACTGATCGTGCCGCGATGGCGATCCACGCTGTCGTAGACGATGCGGTTCAGCGTCTTCTCGTTTTCGGCGAGGAAACGCTTCGGGTCGCCGCCTTCGGGCGCCTGCACGTTGTAGTGCAGATTGCCGTCGCCGAGATGCCCGAAGGTGACCATGCGCGCGCCGGGCACCGCGCGGGCGATTTCGGCGTCGGTTTCCTCGATGAAATGGCCGATGCGCGAGATCGGCACGCCGATATCGTGCTTGATGTTCAACCCTTCCTGCGCCTGCGCGAGCGGAATGTGCTCGCGGATATTCCAGAACGCCTGCGACTGCGCGAGGCTTTCCGCGACCACGGCGTCTTCCACGAGACCTTGTTCGAGCGCTTCTTCCATGAGCCGCTCGAAGAGGGCGCGCGCGTGCTCTTCGCTTTCGTTGTCCGACAGTTCGAGCAGCACGACCTGCGCGTGATGCTCCGCGAACGGATAACGCAGTTGCGGGAAATGACGGCTGACGAGCGCCATGCAGAAGTCCGACATCAGCTCGAAGCCCGTGAGCAGCGGCCCGGCGTAGCGCTGCGCGAGCGCGAGGAAGTCGAGCGCCGCATGTGCCGAGCCGAGCGCGGCGAGCGCGGTGACGCGCGCGGCCGGCAGCGGATGCAGCTTCATGACCGCGGCGGTGATGATGCCGAGCGTGCCTTCCGCGCCAATGAAGAGATCGCGCAAATCGTAGCCGGTGTTGTCCTTGCGCAGCCCGCGCAGACCGTCCCAGATCTCGCCTTGCGGCGTGACGACTTCGAGGCCGAGACACAGCTCGCGCGTATTGCCATAGCGCAGCACGCCGGTGCCGCCCGCGTTGGTCGAGAGATTGCCGCCGATCGTGCAACTGCCTTCGGCCGCGAGCGAGAGCGGGAAGAGGCGGCCCGCATCTTTTGCGCGCGCCTGGACTTCGGCGAGGATCACGCCGGCTTCGACGGTGATGGTGTTGTTGTGCGGATCGATTTCGCGCACGCGGTTCAGGCGGCGCAGGCTCAGCACGGCCTGGGTGCCGCTGACGTCCGGCGTGGCACCGCCCGCAAGGCCCGTGTTGCCGCCTTGCGGCACGAGCGCCACGCGATGCTCGCGCGCGAGCTTCACGACCGCGGCGACTTCCCGCGTATTGGCCGGGCAGAGCACCGCGACGGCCGCGCCCTGGTAGCGGCGGCGCCAGTCGGCGAGGTAGGGCGCGGTGTCGTGCGCGTCGGTCAGCACGTATTGCGCGCCGATGGCTGCGGCGCAGGCGTCGAGAAAGGCTTGGCAGGCGGTCGGGGTGGAGTCGGTCATGGTGTCTCGGATATTCGCGCCTGGGCTGGCTCGCGGCGCGATTGTCATGAAGTCGCGAGGCTCAAACGGTTAGTTTGACACGGCGGTAACCTTCACGCAGCGCTCGTGGACGAGGCGGTCGCGGCGTGGAAGGCCGTCGCTTAGGCCGACTCGCTTTTAGCGGACTTTGCGGCGGACTTCGCGGCACGCTTTGCCGCGCGCTTGTACGGCGCGACATAGGCAAGCGCACACGCGAAAAAACCAAGAGCCAGCGCGACTTCCACCCAGCCGAGCCGGTTGCCGGGCGCGGGATCGGTCATGCCGCGCACGATGCCTTCCGCGAAGTACAGCAGCACGAGCATCGCCGCCCATTGCAGCGTGTAGAGCCTGCGTCGCAGCACGCCAGGCAGCGCGATGGCGAGCGGCACGGCCTTGAGCACGAGCGCGCTGCCGCCGGGGCGCAGCGGCGCGAGCCGCCACTCCCACGCAATGCACAGCAGCGTGAGCGCGGCGAGCATCGCAAAAGCGCCGAGCGCGGCGCCGCGACGCTGGACGATGGGCTCGGCGACGCGGTCCACGCCGGTATTCACAGCCGCTGGCCTTGCTCGGTGACGGCGAGTGCGAGCGCCGCGCGCGCAAGCCGCACGCCCAGCGCGCTCGCGAGCGTCTTTTCATCGGCGCTCAAACCGTGGCCGCGCGCGTCCTGGCGCGCGTGATGCGAGGCGCCGTAGGGCGAGCCGCCGCCCTGCGTGGTCGTGAGCGCGCTTTCCGTGTAGGGGATGCCCACGAGCAGCATGCCGTGATGGAGCAGCGGCAGCATCATCGAGAGCAGCGTGCTCTCCTGGCCGCCGTGCAGGCTGCCCGTCGATGTGAACACGCAAGCGGGCTTGCCCGCGAGCGCACCCGAAAGCCACTGCGGTGTGGTGCCGTCGAGAAAGTATTTGAGCGGCGCGGCCATGTTGCCGAAGCGCGTGGGCGAGCCGAGCGCGAGGCCCGCGCATTCTTCGAGGTCGCGCAGTTCGACGTAGGGCGGCCCGTCGGCGGGGATGTCGGGCGCGGTGGCCTCGCAGACCGTCGAGACGGGCGGCACCGTGCGCACGCGCGCTTCGGCGCCGGGAACACTGTCGATACCCTGGGCGATGGCGCGCGCGAGTTCGCGCGTTGCGCCATGCCGGCTGTAATAGAGCACAAGAATCGGTTTCATCGGGCCTCGTCGGTGGACGGGATATTATAGGGGTTGGGTCTGCCGCCGCAGCGGCGCACCGGCGAGCGACGCGCATCTTACGCGCAAATCATCGGCAAATAGGTACACTGCGTGCGCGCCGGATCAGCGGCAAAAAAACGGCGTCAAGAAAGCGCGGCAATCAACGTGTTCACGGTGGCGAGGAAAGCAGGCCAATGGATGTGCTGTCGAGGGTGAGATTCGATCTGGACATCGTGAAGCGCCTCGCGCGTTTCGCGGCGCGGCGCAGTCGCGAAGATCGCATTGCGCAGGTCGCGGGCAGCCTCACCTTCACCACGCTGCTTTCGCTCGTGCCGCTCGCCACGGTCGCGTTTGCGCTTTTCACCGCGTTCCCGATCTTCGCCTCGTTCCAGAACTCGCTGCAGGCCTTTCTCGCCGATCACCTCATGCCGGCGCAGATCAACAGCCAGATCTTCAAGTACCTGAACCAGTTCGCCTCGAAGGCCAAGGGCCTCACGACGATGGGCATGATCGTGCTCTTCGTCACCTCGGTCATGACGATGATGACCGTGGAGTCGGCCTTCAATCTGATCTGGCGTGTGCGCAAGGCGCGCCCGTTCGCGCAGCGCGTGCTCGTCTACTGGGCCATTCTCACGCTCGGGCCGATCCTGATCGGCGTGAGCCTGTCGATCTCCTCGTACGTGTTCACGCGTTCGGCCGTGATCGCGACCGAGCAGCACGTTTCGGGCATCCTCGACTGGATGCTGATCGGCGCCTCGCTGCCGCTGACGTCGCTCGCGTTCACGATGCTCTATGTGTATCTGCCGAACTGCCGCGTGCAGTGGCGCGACGCATTGGTTGGCGGCATCGCAGCGGCGATCGCATTCGAGGCGGCCAAGCGCGGCTTTGGTTACTACGTGCGGCGCATTCCGACTTATACGGCAGTTTATGGCGCCTTCGCGGCCGCGCCGATGTTCCTGCTATGGATGTACCTGAGCTGGTTCATCACGCTCGTGGGCGCGATGATCACCTCGGCGCTGCCGGAGATCCGCACCGGGCGCTTCGACCGGCCGCGCTTTCCTGGCAGCGATCTGCTCGACGCGCTCGAACTGCTCGCGGGTCTCGCCGATGCGCGGGAAGCGGGTGAGCCGGGCCGCACGACCGAGCAGCTCGCGCAGCTGCTGCGGCGCGACCTGGCCACGGTCAGGCGACTGATCGACGGCCTCGAAGAGGACGAACTCGTGGGGCGTCTCGAGCAGGAGGAGCGTGCGAAAACGCTGTTCCTGCTGATCGGCAATCCTGCGCGCATTTCGGTGACGCGCATCTTCGACCGCTTTGCGATCGATCGCGAGGAACTGGCGTATCAGCTCAAGTCGAGCAGTATCGACGCGCACCTGCTGCTGGGTGCGCTCGACAACGACAAGCTCGCGATTTCACTCGCGTCGCTGCTCGCGACGCGGCGTCTCCCGGCGCTCACGGAGGAGCATCCGCCAGTGCTCCCGCATCCGGCGGCATGACGAGGCGGCGCGCCCATGACAGGCGCGCCGTCGCATCGGATTCGAATCAAAGGGAAATCTTGCCGCGGCAGATATCCGCGAACATGACCCAGTCGCCCATCAAGCTGTAGATGGGGTGACGGAAGGTGGCCGGGCGGTTCTTCTCGAACTTGAAATGGCCGACCCACGCGAAGCCGTAGCCGCACACGACGGCAAGCGGCAGCCAGAGCCAGTTGCCGGTGGCGATCGCCATGCAGACGAAGCCGATCACGCCAAGCGACCCGATGAAATGCAGCCGCCGCGACATGAGATTGCTGTGCTCGCTCAGGTAAAACGGATAGAACTGCGCGAAGCTCGAAAAGTGCTCGGTATGCGTGGTGGGTTGCATCGTCTCCTCCTTTCTGCGCGGGTACGCAGGGGATGGTTGATTGAGCCATTCTGCGGCGTTCCAAACGACCGTGCAACCCGGGCAAGTCACCGCCGTCAGCCGTTGCCCACGCGCGGTGTTTGCTGCGTTGCAAAAGCGTAGAGCGCATCGAGCGTCGCATCGGGCTGCTCCGTCATCAGCGCGTGGCCGGCGTCCAGCGTGACCGTGTCCACGGGCGTGCCCGCTTGGGCGAGGGCGTCGGCGAGGGCGCGCGCAGCGCGCGGGGGCGTCATCGCGTCGCGTTTGCCGACGATCAGGCGCACCGGGCAGCGGACTTTCGCGGCGCTGGCGAGGCCGTCCGCATAGGCATTGCACGCCGCGAAATCGGTATGGAAAAGCTGCGGCTCGCCGCGCGCGGAGACGCGCTCCATGAGCCGCTGGTTCATGCCGCGCAGCCAGAAGCCGGGCCCCGGGCTCGACGGCTTGGCGGCGAGCGTCGAGTGCGACCACGCGTTGACGAGCGCGATCGCCTCCGGCTCGCGCTCGCGCGCGGCTTCGAGCAGGGTAGGCGCGACCGTCATCGGGAATGCGGTGGCGAGCAGGGCGATGCGCTGCGCGCGTTCGGGATGGCGTGCCGCGAATTCGAGCGCGACGAGCGAGCCCATGCTGTGGCCGGCGACGAAGGCCTGCGGGGCGTTCAGCGCGTCGAGCAGTGCGGCGAGCCAGTCGGCGAGCGCGCCGATGCTCGTGAGCGCCGGACCCGCGCTGCGCAGATGGCCGGGCAGATCGACGGCCAGCGCATTGAAACCGTGGTTGGCGAAATAGCGCGATTGCAGCGCCCAGACGCTGTGGTCGTGCTGCGCGCCGTGGACGAACACCACGAACGGCAGCGCGTGGTCGATCGCGTGCGAGGCCGTGTAGATGTAGACCGGTTTGCCGGCGACATCGACGATCATGATGCCTCCTTGCCGGCGGACTTGCCTTTCGATGCGTCCACTTTTTGCGACGCCTTCAGTGCGCGCTTGAGGTCATCGACCAGGTCGGCAGGGTCTTCGAGCCCGATCGAGAGCCGGATCGTGCCCTCCGCGATGCCGGCGGCGGCCAGTGCCGCGGCGTCCATGCGGAAATGCGTGGTCGAGGCGGGGTGGATCACGAGTGAGCGCGCGTCGCCGACGTTGGCCAGATGCGAGAACAGCGTGAGCGCTTCGATGAAGCGCTTGCCCGCCGCGCGGCCGCCGCGCAGATTGAAGCTGAACACCGCGCCCGCGCCACGCGGCAGCAGGCGCTTCGCCAGCGCGTAATCGGGATGGCTCGGCAGTTCCGGCCACGCGACCGATTCGACCGCCTCGTGCGCGGCGAGATATTCGACGATGCGCCGCGCGTTCGCCACATGCCGCTCCATGCGCAGCGGCAGCGTTTCGATGCCTTGCAGCAATTGCCACGCGGCCTGCGGATGCAGGCACGCGCCGAAGTCGCGCAGGCCCTCGCGCCGCGCGCGCAGCAAGAAGGGCGCGACCGTGCTTTCCTCGCTGAACACCATGTCGTGAAAGCCCGCATAGGGTTCGGTGAGTTCGGGAAAGCGGCCCGACGCTTCGAAGTCGAACGTGCCGCCATCGACCAGCACGCCGCCGATCGTCGTGCCATGGCCGCCGAGGAACTTGGTGGCCGAGTGATAGACGAGGTCGGCGCCGTGCTCGAAGGGGCGCAGCAGGTAAGGCGTGGTGAACGTCGAATCGACGAGGAGCGGCACGCCATGGGCGTGCGCGATCTGCGCGACGGCTTCGATGTCGAGCACGTCGAGGCCCGGGTTGCCGAGCGTTTCGCCGAACAGCAGGCGCGTATTGGGCCGCAGCGCCGCGCGCCAGGCGTCGAGGTCGCCGGGCTTCACGAAGGTCGTCTCGATGCCGAAGCGCTTGAGCGTGTAGTGCAGCAGGTTGTGCGAGCCGCCGTAAAGCGCCGCCGAGGCGACGATGTGCGAGCCCGCGCCCATCAACGTCGCGATCGCGAGATGCAGCGCCGCCTGGCCGCTCGCGGTGCCGATCGCGCCCGCGCCGCCTTCGAGCGCCGCCACGCGCTCTTCGAACACGGCGACGGTCGGGTTCGAGATGCGCGAGTACACGTGGCCCGCGCGCTCCATGTTGAAGAGCGCGGCGGCGTGGTCGGTGTCGCGAAACGAGAACGAGGTGGTGAGGTAGATCGGCGTCGCGCGGGCGCCGGTGGCGGGGTCGGGCGCCGCGCCCGCATGCAGCGCGAGCGTGTCGAAGCGGCTATCGGGATTGGATGCGGGATTCGATGACATCGTGGCGGCGCGCCGGCGCGAACCGGCCTGGTATCGAGGTGAAGGGCATCGTAACACCGGCGGCGGGGCGCGGGGACGCCCGGCCGGGCGTTTTTTCGGGCCTGATGGGGCGCGCCCCGCGTGGCCGTTTTCGCGCCGGAAAACCCCTCGCCACGGCTTTCGACAGACGTTTCGGTACGCCGCGGAGCGCCCGCCGCGCGGCTTTCCTTTTAACAATCTTTCCGCTAGGATCGAATCAGGTAGGCATCTTTTCAGCATTTCCCCCATTACTAGCGGCATTCCTGGAGACACATCATGCGTGTCAGCGACATCCTCAAGGTGAAGGGCAATACGCTCTTCACCGTCACGCCCGATACTGCGCTGAACGAGGCAGTCAACACCATGGCCGAGCACGATATCGGCTCGCTCGTCGTCATGGAGTATGGCGATCTGGTCGGCATGCTCACGTTCCGCGAGATCATCCTTACGCTGCGTGCAAACGGCGGCAGCGTCGGCACCACGACGATCCGCAAGGTCATGGACGATCATCCCATCACCTGCACGCCGGAAACCGAGGTCGACGAAGTGCGCCGCATGATGCTCGAGCACCACGTACGCTACCTGCCGGTCATGGAAAGCCGTTCGCTCATGGGCGTGATCTCGTTCTACGACGTGGCGAAGGCCGTGGTCGAAGCGCAGGGCTTCGAAAACAAGCTGCTCAAGGCGTATATTCGCGACTGGCCCGAAGAGGAGCGTCAGCCGGCGCGCTGAGCGCAGCCCGACTTCGCCCGATTGATCAGTATGGAAAAGCGCGCGTCAGGCGCGCTTTTTCGCGTCTGGGCCCCATGAATTCTGTCAGTGCGATTCCTGTTCGATGAACGATAGACCGATGCCCGCGGCGCAGCGCGACAAGCGTAAAGCGCACCATGAGGGTGACCACGTTTCGCAGTTCGCGCTGCTGCGCCAGCGTCGTTTCGCCCCGTTTTTCTGGACGCAGTTCCTCGGGGCGATGAACGACAACGTCTTCAAGATCGGCTTCACCTCGCTCGTCACCTATCAGGCCGCGCGCTTTTCCGGCGTCGATCCGAAGACGGTCGCGTTCCTCATCTCGGCCATTTTCATCCTGCCGTTCGTGCTGTTTTCCGCGACCTCGGGCCAAGTCGCCGACAAGTACGACAAGGCGATGCTCACGCGCTGGGTCAAGACCTTCGAGATCGCGGTCATGCTGGTCGGCGCGGCCGGCTTCTGGATGCACAGCGCGCCGCTGCTGTACGCGTGCACTTTCCTGATGGGCGTGCATTCGACCGTGTTCGGGCCGGTCAAGTACGCGTACCTCCCGCAGCGCCTTGCGCCCGATGAACTGGTTGGCGGCAACGGGCTCGTCGAGATGGGCACGTTCGTCGCGATTTTGCTCGGCACGATCGTCGGGGGCGTGGCGGCGGGTATCGGCGCGATGGATCCCGCGTCGGCGCATGCGGACCTCGGGCCGCCCCTTGGCGCATGGTGGCTCGGCGGCATGTGCATTGTCATCGCGCTAGTGGGGCGCGTGGCGTCGGCCTTCGTGCCGCCGTGCGAGCCGTCGCAGCCGGACCTGCGCATCAACTGGAATCCGGTCTCCGAAACCTGGCGCAACCTGCGCCTCGCGCACGGCAACCGCACCGTGTTCCTGAGCCTGCTCGGCATCTCGTGGCTCTGGTTCGTGGGCGCAACGTTTCTCGCCTCGTTCTTCAATTTCGCGAAGGACGTGATGTCGGCCGACCCCGACGTCGTGACCGTGCTGCTCGCCATGTTTTCACTCGGCATCGGCTCGGGTTCGCTGCTGTGCGAGCGGCTCTCGCGGCGGCGCATCGAGGTGGGCCTCGTGCCGCTCGGCTCGATCGGCATGAGCGTGTTCGGCATCGATCTCTTCTTTGCGAGCCACGCGTTGCCTCCCGCGTCCCATCTGCTTTCGGTGGGCGAATTCCTGCGCATCGCCGCGCATTGGCGCGTGCTCGCCGACCTGTTCCTGCTCGCCATGTTCGGCGGCTTCTACAGCGTGCCGCTCTACGCGTTGATCCAGAGCCGCAGCGCGCCCAGCCACCGCGCGCGCATCATCGCCGCGAACAACATCCTCAATTCGCTCTTCATGATCGTCTCGGCGCTCATGGCGATGGCGCTCACATCCGCAGGCGTCGGCATTCCCGGCATCTTTCTGACCACGGCGCTGCTCAATATCGTCGTGGCGGCCTATATCTACACGCTCGTGCCCGAGTTCCTGCTGCGCTTCGTGGCGTGGGTGCTCGTACATACGGTCTACCGCGTGCGGCTCGTGCATACCGAACGCATACCGGCCGAGGGCGCGGCCGTGCTCGTCTGCAATCACGTGAGCTATGTCGATGCGATCGTCATCATGGCCGAGAGCCCGCGCCCGATCCGCTTCGTGATGGATCAGCAGATCTTCCGCTCGCCGTTCGTCGGCTGGGTGTTCCGCCACGCCAAGGCCATTCCGATTGCGCCCGCGCACGAGGACCCGAATGCGCTCGCCGCTGCCTACGACGCGTGCGCGGCCGCGCTGGCCGAGGGCGACCTCGTCTGCATTTTTCCCGAGGGCAAGCTCACCCGCACCGGGGAGATGAACCCGTTTCGCCACGGCGTGAGCGAAATCTTGCGGCGCTCGCCCGTGCCGGTCGTGCCGATGGCGCTGCGCGGGCTGTGGGGCAGTGCGTTTTCGCGCTTCGCGGGGTCCGGCCAGGAGCGGCCGCTGCGACGCGGTCTGACGAGCCGTTTGACGCTCGCGGTGGGCGAGCCGATCGCGGCGGCGGACGCTACGCTTGAGCGCTTGCAGGAGACGGTGACGGAACTGCGCGGCGCGCGGCGCTGACGCCGGACCACGCGCTGTCCAAACCGGCGTCACGCCGCCGCTTCTCACCCGGCGCTCGCCCGACAGCCCGACCGCCCGGTCGGGCGTCGCCGCGCGCGGGCTGGCATAATATTGGATTCCCCGATTCACTTTGGACGACCGCCATGTCCGGCAACACGCTCGGTACGCTTTTCACCGTCACCACCTTCGGCGAATCCCACGGCCCGGCCATTGGCTGCGTCATCGACGGCTGCCCGCCCGGCATGGCGCTCACCGAAGCCGACATCCAGATCGACCTGGACCGCCGCCGCCCCGGCACGTCGCGTCACGTGACGCAGCGCCAGGAAGAGGACAAGGTCGAGATTCTCTCGGGCGTGTTCGAAGGGCTCACCACGGGCACGCCCATCGCGCTCCTGATCCGTAATACCGACCAGCGCAGCAAGGACTACGGCAACATCGTCGAGACCTTCCGTCCCGGTCATGCCGACTACACCTACTGGCAGAAGTACGGCATTCGCGATTACCGCGGCGGCGGCCGCTCGTCGGCGCGCCTCACGGCGCCCACGGTCGCGGCGGGGGCGGTGGCGAAGAAGTGGCTGCGCGAGCGCTTCGGTGTGGAAGTGCGCGGCTACATGCGCGCGCTCGGCGAGATCGACGTGCCGTTCGTCAGCTGGGAGCACGTGCACGAGAACCCGTTCTTCGTGCCCAACGCCGACGTCGTGCCGCAGCTCGAGGACTACATGGATGCGTTGCGCAAGGACGGCGACTCGATCGGCGCGCGCGTGAACGTGGTGGCGAGCGGGGTGCCGGTAGGCTGGGGCGAGCCGCTTTTCGACCGGCTCGATGCCGACATTGCGCACGCCATGATGGGCATCAACGCGGTGAAGGGCGTGGAGATCGGCGCGGGCTTCGCGAGCGTCGCACAGCGCGGCTCGGTGCACGGTGACGAACTCACGCCCAACGGGTTCCACGGTAATCACGCCGGCGGCGTGCTCGGCGGTATTTCGACGGGGCAGGACATTACCGTCTCGATCGCCATCAAGCCGACCTCGAGCATCCGCACGCCGCGGCGCTCGATCGACAAGGCGGGCGATCCCGCAACGGTCGAGACCTTCGGGCGCCACGACCCGTGTGTGGGCATTCGCGCGACGCCGATCGCCGAGGCCATGCTCGCGCTCGTGCTGATCGATCACGCAATGCGCCACCGCGCGCAGAATGCCGACGTCGTCGTGACGACGCCGAAGATCGCGGCCAGCGACGAGTGATGCCGATCGCTGCGACGTGAGCCGCACGCGTTGCGCAGGCAACAAAAAAGCCGCTTCAGGCTCACACCTGAAGCGGCTTTTTTTCGCCTGTCGGACTTACATGTTCGGATAGTTCGGCCCGCCGCCGCCTTCGGGCGTGACCCACACGATGTTCTGCGTCGGGTCCTTGATGTCGCAGGTCTTGCAGTGCACGCAGTTCTGCGCGTTGATCTGCAGACGATCGCTGCCGTCGTCGTTCTTCATGAACTCGTACACCGCGGCCGGGCAGAAGCGCGCTTCGGGGCCCGCGTAGGTGCGCAGGTTCACGTTCACGGGCACGCTCGCGTCCTTGAGCGTGAGGTGCGCGGGCTGGTTCTCTTCGTGGTTCGTGTTCGAGATGAACACTGAAGACAGACGATCGAACGTGAGCTTGCCGTCGGGCTTCGGATACTCGATCGGCTTGCACTGCGAAGCGGGCTTGAGCATCTCGTGGTCGCGATGCTGGTGATGCAGCGTCCACGGCACGTTGCCGCCCAGCAGCTTCTGCTCGATGCCCACCATCAGCGTGCCCAGGTACAGGCCCTTGCTCATCCACTGCTTGAAGTTGCGCGCCCTGTACAGCTCCGTGTGGAGCCACGACTGCTTGAACGCTTCCGGGTAAGCCGCGAGTTCATCGCTCTGGCGGCCTGCCTGCACGGCTTCGAACGCCGCATCGGCGGCCAGCATGCCGGTCTTGATCGCCGCGTGGCTGCCCTTGATGCGCGAGGCGTTCAGGAAGCCCGCGTCGTCGCCCACGAGCGCGCCGCCCGGGAACACGAGCTTGGGCAGCGACATCAGGCCGCCTGCCGTGATCGCGCGCGCGCCGTACGACACGCGCTTGCCGCCTTCGAGGTACTTGCGGATTTCCGGATGCGTCTTGTAGCGCTGGAATTCCTCGAACGGCGAGAGATACGGGTTCTGGTACGCAAGACCGACGACAAAGCCCACCATCACCTGGTTGTTGTCGATGTGGTACAGGAACGAGCCGCCGTACGTATCGGATTCGAGCGGCCAGCCGG
>NZ_JBFRCN010000051.1:0-69488 GCF_040965835.1 Paraburkholderia sp. BR10872 | reverse complement strand
GTCTGGGCCGCGTGCTGCTCAACGATCCGGCCACGGGCGTGATGCGCCACGCGGATGCCGGCTACGAACTCGCGCAGCAGACCGCGCGCGAGGCAGGCCTCAAGCTGCCGATGCTCGGCCGATGAGCGGCGCGAAAGCGATAGGGGGCGCGGTGCAGGCTGCCAGGCTCACGCTGCTGCGTGGCGCGGCGCTCGTGGCGTCGCCGTGGAAGAACGGCGGCGGCGTCACGCGCGAAATCGCGGTGGCGCACGTGGCATCGCGTGCCGACGCGTCACTGGACGCGTTCGCGTGGCGCGTGAGCGTGGCCGATGTCGCGCAGGCGGGGCCGTTCTCGCGCTTCGAGGGCGTCGATCGGACGCTGGTGCTGCTCGACGGCGCGGGCATGCTGCTCGACGAAGCGGGGCGTACGCATGTGCTCACGCAGCCCCTCGACGTCGCGCATTTCGCGGGAGAAGCCGCGATCGACGCGCGCCTCGTGAACGGCGCCACGCGCGACTTCAACCTGATGGTGCGCCGCGATGCGGCGCGCGGCACGCTCGAAGTGTGGCGCGCAAACGAGCGGCGCAGCATGCATGCGCAAACGGTATTGCTCTACTGCGCGCAAGGCGGGCAGGATGTGCGCGTGGATAACGAACGTCACGTGCGCCTCGAAGCGGGTGACACGCTGCGCATCGATACGCTCGATGCGCAACGCTCCTTGAACATCGACACGCGCGGCGCGGGCGCCTTGCTCGCCGTTGCGCTAGATGTGCTGCAAGAGCCGCCGCAAGACACTACGGAAACGGCATCGCGCGATGCTGTGCATACCTGATGAAACGCACACTCTGGCAAAACCTCAACCTGTGCCCGCATGGCGATCCGGGCCACGTCGTCGAGAACGCGGCGATTGCTGTGGAAGACGGCAAGATCGCGTGGCTCGGCGCCGCTGCCGAATTGCCCGCGCCATTCACCGATTGGCCGTGCGAAGACCTGGGCGGCGCCTGGGTCACGCCAGGCCTCGTGGATTGCCACACACACCTCGTCTATGGCGGACAGCGCGCCGATGAATTCGCGCAGCGCCTTGCGGGCGTGAGCTACGAAGAAATCGCGCGGCAGGGCGGCGGCATCGTCTCGACGGTGCGCGCCACGCGCGCGGCCGACGAAGCCGCGCTGTTCGCGCAGTCGGCAACGCGTCTCGAAGCGTTGCTCGCCGAAGGCGTAACGGCAGTCGAAATCAAATCGGGCTATGGCCTCGATCTGGCGAGCGAGCGCAAGATGCTGCGCGTCGCGCGTCAGCTTGGCGAGCGTTATCCGGTCACGGTGCGGACGACGTTTCTCGGCGCACATGCGTTGCCGCCCGAGTTCGCCGGCCGTGCCGACGACTATATCGACGAAGTGTGCGAACGTATGCTTCCTGCGCTGGCCGACGAGGGGCTCGTGGACGCTGTCGATGTGTTCTGCGAACGAATCGGCTTTTCGCTCGCGCAGAGCGAGCGCGTGTTCGAGGCGGCCGCGCGGCACAAGCTCGCGGTCAAGATGCACGCCGAGCAGCTTTCCAATAGCGGCGGCGCAGCGCTCGCGGCGCGTTACGACGCGTTGTCCGCCGACCATCTCGAGTTTCTCGACGAAGCGGGCGTCGCCGCCATGAAGCAGGCGGGCACGGTGGCGGTGCTGCTGCCGGGCGCGTACTACTTCATCCGCGAAACGCAGCTGCCGCCGCTCGACTTGCTGCGGCGCTACGAGGTGCCGATCGCCATTTCGACCGACAGCAATCCGGGCACGTCGCCCGCCACTTCGCTGCTGCTCATGATGAACATGGCGACCACGCTGTTTCGCATGACCGTGCCCGAGGTGTTGCAGAGCGTGACGCGGCATGCCGCGCAGGCTTTCGGCGACGCAGAGCGTCATGGCACGCTCACGGCTGGCCGTCCCGCAGACTTTGCCGTTTGGTCGGTGCAGTCACTCGCGGAGCTGGCTTACTGGATTGGCCGTCCGCTCTGCGCGCGCGTGGTGCGCGGCGGCGAGACCGTCTTTGAGCGTCGCGCATTTGAGCGTCGCGTTTGAGCGCAATTTTCCGCATGAATCACACCATCGAAACGAATCCGACTTCGCGCGCGCTCTTCGCCGAGTACGCTTACTTGACTGACGGCTGGCGCCGCAACGTGCTGCTCGAATGGGACGCCGCGGGAACGCTGCGCAACGTGACGCCCGATCTGGCGCAAGCGCCTGAAGGCGTCGCGCGTGCGTCGGGCCCGATCACGCCTGGCATGCCTAACCTTCATTCGCATGCGTTTCAGCGCGCCATGGCGGGCCTCACCGAATATCGCGCGAACCCCACCGACAGCTTCTGGAGCTGGCGCGACCTCATGTACCGCTTCGCGGCGCGCATCACACCCGACGATCTCGGGGCGATTGCGCGCTGGCTGTATGTCGAGATGTTGAAGGCGGGCTACACCTCTGTTTGCGAATTCCACTACGTGCATCACGGCAAGGATGGCCAGCGGTATGCGAGCCCCGCCGAACTGGCGCAACGCGTGGTGGACGCAGCGAACGTGACCGGCATCGGCATGACGATGCTGCCCGTGCTCTATCAATACAGCGGCTTCGGCGCGCAAGCGCCGCGCGACGATCAGCGGCGCTTCATCAACACGCCGGAACAGTTGCTCGGCATCGTCGAAGCGCTGCGTGCGTGGCAGCCCGAGCACGGCGCGTTGCGCTACGGCGTCGCGCCCCATTCGCTGCGCGCCGTCTCGCACGACTCCTTGCGCGCGCTGCTGGAAGGCCTGGATCGAGCGCTTCCCGGTGCACCGGTGCATATTCACATCGCCGAACAAACGGCCGAAGTCGAGGCATGCATGGCGATCGAAGGCGCGCGGCCGGTGCAATGGTTGCTCGACCGCTTCAACGTCAACTCGCGCTGGTGCCTCGTCCATGCCACGCATATCGATGCGAGGGAGACCGCCGCGCTTGCGCAGAGCGGTGCGATTGCGGGTCTGTGCCTCACGACCGAGGCGAATCTTGGCGACGGCATTTTCCCCACGCGCGAGTATCTCGATGCGGCCGGCGCGTTCGGCGTGGGCTCGGACAGTCACATCGGCGTGGACTGGCGCGCGGAGCTTCGCTTGCTCGAATACGGTCAGCGGCTCGCGCGGCGCGAGCGCAACGTGTTGGCCTCGACGCATCAGGCACAGGTTGCGGACCGCCTGTTCGACGCAGCGCTCGCCGGAGGCGCCAGTGCTACGGGGCGCAAGGTTGGCGCATTGAAGGAAGGCGCGCGCGCCGACTGGATCGTGCTCGACGCTCAACATCCGAACCTCGCCGAGCAAAAGCCGCTCACGTGGCTCTCGTCGGTCGTCTTTTGCGAACATGGCGAAACGCCCGTGCTCGACGTCTATACCGGTGGCGTCAAGGTCGTGGAAGCGCGCCGCCATCGCGACGAAGCCCGCCTTTACGCCGACTACCGCGCGGCGCTCGCCAGACTGCTGGCTGATGATTGAACGCAGGCGCCAATTCACGAGGCAACTTTCGATGACCGATATCTTTTCGCTGGAACGCGGCACCGCGCCGCTCATCATTTCGATCCCGCACCTGGGTACGCACATTCCGGCCGCGATGCACGGCGAGTACACGGACGTGGCGCTAACCGTCGCCGATACGGACTGGCATCTCGATCGCCTTTACGCGTTTGCGAAGGAGCTGGGCGCGACCGTGCTCGGCGCGCGCGTTTCGCGCTATGTGATCGACCTGAACCGCCCGCCGAACGACGAGAGCCTCTATCCCGGCCAGACCACCACGTCGCTGTGTCCGACCGAAACGTTTCGCGGCGAGCCGGTCTACCGCGACGGCTGCGTGCCCGACGCGCCTGAGCGCCAGCGCCGCGTGAAGACATTCTGGCAGCCGTATCACGACACGCTCGCCGCCGAACTCGAGCGCCTGCGCGTGGCGCATGCGAATGTGCTGCTGTGGGAAGCGCATTCGATCGCGAGCGTTCTGCCGCGTCTGTTCGACGACAAGCTGCCCGACCTGAACATCGGCACCCAGGACGGCCGCACGGTGAACCCAGCGGTGCAGGCGCGCGCGGAACGCGCGGCGGCGGCAAGCGGCTATTCGTGGATCGCGAACGGACGTTTCAAGGGCGGCTACATCACGCGCCATTTCGGCGCGCCGCAGGACGGCGTGCATGCGATCCAGCTGGAGATGTGCCAGTCGGTTTACATGAACGAAACGGCGCCGTTCGACTACGTTCCCGCTCTCGCTGGGAAAGTCCAGCCGGTGCTGCGCGAAATGGTGGGCGGCGCGCTTGCGGAAATCGAGGCGATGAACGCCGCTGCGGCCTGAGCATTCCCGACGGCCGTCCAGGCTGGGCGTGGGCACAACGGCTCTCGATCGACGATCGAGAGCCGTTGTTGCGTTTAGAAGCGGTGAACGATGCCGATCTGCACGCCACGCGCGTCCGCGCCGGGGTAGGTGAGCGGCAGGCCCGGATTCGCCGCGCCGGCGAGCGTGTAACTTGCCTGGTTACGGTTGCGCAAGAACGAAAGTGCGCCGTAGAAGTTCGTGGTTTTCGACAGGTCGTATTCGTACATCAAACCGATCTGATCGGCATTGTCCCCTTGCGACGTCCGATCGTGCAGGGTGGCGTAGCCGAGCGACACGGCATTGTTCACGTTGAACTGATACTTCGCGGAAAGGCCCACGGTATAGGCGTTCAGCGCCAGGTCGGGCCATTTCATGTCCGAATAGCCGCCGAAGATCGTGACGCGCCCGATCGCGTACGAGGCGCCCGCCATGATCGTGCGGTCTGTTGCGCTACCCTCGCTGTTTTTGAGCCACTGTCCCGCCACGAACGTGGCGAATGGGCCGTGCGCATAGGTCACGTCGAACTGTTGACTCGAGCCCGCGGAGCGCAGGCCGCCTGCGTCGCCGAAGCCCACGTAGATGCCGGCCTGAAGGCCCGCGAACTCCGGCGTGACATAGGAGACGGTGTTGCTCGTTCGGAACGTGAACACCGTGAGGTTGTCCATGGCCGAAGCCTGTGTCACGCCGCCAAAAGCGTCCTGGCCGCCTTGATCGTTGAAGAGCGGCGAATTTTGCCGGCCCACGCGCAACTGGCCCCAGCCGCCCGAGAGGCCGACCCATGCCTGGCGATCGAACAGCGAGCCCTTGGTGGCCAGCGTGCCGTCCGTGGGGTTGAAGCCGTTTTCGAGGGCGAACGACAGCGTCTGCCCGCCGCCCAGGTCTTCCTTGCCTTTGAGGCCGAAGCGGCTGCCCCATTGACCGCTCGAACCGAGCGCGGCCGTGTAGCCATTGCCGGTGTTGACGTATTGGGCGAATTCGTCGATGAGCCCATAGAGCGTCACGCCGTCCTGGGCAAGCGCGTTGTGCGCGAAGAGGCCGAGTGCGGTGGCGCAAAGTGAGTTTCTCGTGGCGCGAGCGGAAGGGCGAACAGCTGTAGCGGGGTGCTTTTTCATTATCAGTACAACTATTTTTCGGAGGAATGAAACGAACGCGCGGGTGGTGAGGCCCGCGCGAATGGGAACTATGTGGATCAGCGAAGCGGCGCGCTGCGCCGCACGGGTCAATCCTGCTCGACCGGCAGGATCAGGCGTTCCGGAATGACCGGCGGCGTGAGGCGCATGGCGGCGTAGTAGAGCACGCCCGGCACGATCAGGCCGAGAATCCACGAGATGTCCGTGCCGCCGAGTGCGTCGACGAAGGGGCCCGTATAGAAGCTCGTCGAGATGAACGGCATTTGCACCAGCACGCCGAGCACGTAGATGCCAATGGCCTTGGCGTTCCAGCGGCCGTAGCGGCCATCGGGATTCGAGAGCGCCGGCACGTCGTAGCGCGAGCGCGTGAAGCAGTAGAAGTCCACCAGGTTGATCGCGCTCCACGGTGTGAAGAACGCCAGCAGAAACAGGATGAACGCCGTGAATTCCTTGAGGAACGAGTGGCGCCCCGCAAGCGCGACGAGCGTCGAGATGCCCACCATGCCGATGATGTAGAGGAAGCGGTGGCGCGTGGAAATCGCGCGCTTCGCGCGAAACGCGCTCACGATCGTCGCCATCGACATGAAGCTGCCGTAGGCGTTGAGCGTGGTGACGGTGAGCTTGCCGAACGCAATGCTGAAGTAGAGCATCGCGGCGACCGCGCCGCTCGCGCCGAGGCTCACGATATACGCCACCTCATGGTGCGCGAACGCGTGGCCCGCGAGCGCGGCCGCAAACACGCCGAACACCATCGCTGCCTGCGCGCCGACCACCGAGCCGAGCCCGACGGCGAGGAACGTGCGCACGGGCGAAGTCGAGCGCGGCAGGTAGCGCGAATAGTCGGCAACATAGGGGCCGAATGCGATCTGCCACGAAGCCGAAAGCGACATGGAAAGCAGGAAGCTCGCGATCGAAAAATGGCGATTGGCCAACAGCGCGCCGATATCGTGGTGCGCAAAGAGCTGCGCGAACATGAACACGAACGCGAGCACGCCGATCACGCTGGCAATGCGGCCGACGAAGTGAATCGAGCGATAGCCGAGCAGCGTCAGCACGACGATGAGTGCCGCGAAGAGGCAGATGCCCGCGGTATCGGAAACGTCGAGTAGTTGCGCCGTGGCCTGGCCGGCAAGCACCGTGCCGCTCGCGGAAAAGCCGACGTACATGATGCAGACGAGCACGATTGGAATGGCCGCGCCGTAGACGCCGAACTGCACGCGGCTGGAGATCATCTGCGGCAGGCCGAGCTGCGGGCCTTGCGCGCCGTGCAGCGCCATGACCGTGCCGCCTATGAGTTGGCCAGCCAATAGCGCGATGAGCGACCAGAAGACGTCTCCGCCAAGCACGACGGCGAGCGCGCCGGTAATGATCGCGGTGACCTGCAGGTTCGCGGAAAGCCAGAGCGTGAACTGGCTGAACAGGCTGCCGTGGCGCTCAGAATCGGGGATGTAGTCGATCGAACGCGTTTCCAGGATCTTGCGGCCATCGGTTTCGAGGTTGGCGACGGATTCAGGCATGGCCACGGACGGCTCCGAACATTGGGGTGAGTGCAGGGCGTCCGCGAGCCGCGGACGATGGGAATGTCCGCATGATGTTGTATAGACAACTTAGGAGAAATTGGGGATTACCCTGTCGATGCGTGGCTTACAAAAGCCACTCGATAGGCAGGGTGGAGAAGAACCAGACGCTCAGGCGCTGGTTCCATGTGGTGTTCGGCTCGGTGTCGTAGCGGATGACCGTGTCATCGGAAAGGCGCGTCCAGTAGAGCTTGCCGTTCTCGTCGAGGTGCGCCTGATACGCGAGCTGCGGCACGCGCGTCCAGAACGCTTTTTCGATCTGGGTGGCGAGCACGGGGCTGTCGATCACGAGCCCGAGTTCGGTGTTGAGGTTGGCTGAGCGCGGGTCGAAATTCACCGAGCCGACGAAGACGCGCTCTGCATCCACGGCGAAGGTCTTGGCGTGCAGGCTCGAGCCCGTGCTGCCGAACGGGCCACTGCCTGCGCCTTTGCCCGCGGCTTTGTCTGAACCCTTGCTCGTGCCCGCCGCGCGCCGCAGTTCGAACAGCTCCACGCCGCCTTTGAGCAGCGCCACGCGGCGCCGCGCGTAGCCGGAATGGACGGCGGACACATCGGTGGCTTCGAGCGAGTTCGTCAGTACTCGCACGGTCACGCCCTGGGCGGCGAGCTGGGTGAAGTATTGCGTGCCCACCTCGCCCGGCACGAAGTACGGCGAAACCAGATCGAGTTCGCGGTGCGGATCGCCGACGATCTCGTGGAGCTGGCTGAGGATGAGCGTCTCCTTGGGCGCCGTGCCCAGCGCTTTGGCCGGATCGTCGCTGACCAGCTGCGTCTTCGCCCATTCGAGCGGCAGCGTGCCGTCCAGCAGACGGCGCACGTCGGTGGTCTTGCGCAATGATTCGATGTATTCCGCCGCGGCCGGATCGGTGCGCGCGGCAAGCGCATCGCGATCGAGTGTAGCGAGTGCATCGGGCGCCACGTAGGGCAGGATTTGGGACGCGGGGAATGACGAAGCGCTGGCCCAGTAGCGGTCGAAGTCGTTCGCGACATCGGTGGCGGCGGGGCCGATGGCGAGCACGTCGAGGTCGGCGAATACGACGCCGTCGGTCGCGCCAAAATATTCGTCGCCGATATTGCGGCCGCCAAGGATGGTCGCCACGCCGTCAGCCGTGAGCGACTTGTTGTGCATGCGCCGGTTCAGCCGCGAGAAGTCGGTGATAAAGCCGATGGCTTTGGGTTTGCGCGTGACGAACGGGTTGAACAGCCGAACCTCGATGTTGGGATGCCCATTGAGCGCCGCGAGCGTGGGGTCGAGGGAGGACGGAATGCCGTTGTCGTCGAGCAGCAGGCGCACGCGCACGCCGCGGTCGGCGGCTTCGCGCAGTTCTTCGAGCAGCAGCGTACCCGTGAGATCGTTGCGCCAGATGTAGTACTGGATGTCCAGCGTACGCTGGGCATTGCGCACGAGCGCCACGCGCGAGGCGAACGCGTCGAGCGGGTTCGCGAGCGGGTCGATGCCGGTGGAGTCGGGATGGGTGGCGAGTTCGGCCGCTACGGCTTTGCCAAGTTGAGTCGATCGCGCTTCGGCTGACGTGAGCGCAGTCGTTTGCGTGCGCTCGCCGATAGGAGGTAACTGCTGACACGCGGCAAGACATGTGGCGAGCGCGAATGCGCACAGCGGCAACGCCATGGCGCGCAGTTTTCGCAACCCGTTTGCAGTCAGCGCGATGAGCGATCTTTGCATGGAGCGTCCGCTTTTCCGTGTCGATCCCGCTTCGAGGCGCGAAGCGCGGGGCTTCGCGAGTGAGCGTGCAACGACGTTAGCTTACGCGATTGGCGTGGCGGGCACCACGACGGGCGTACAGCCCAGGAGCGAACGCGTGGGTGTTGCGAGCTTAGTGCGCGTCGAGCGCCGCTTGCGCGCGGGCGCGGGAGTCTTGCGCCGACTGGTTGCGCTCGGCCCGGGCGTCACGTGCTTCCTGCTTGAAGGTCTGGCGCGCTTCCGCCGTGCGGGCGCGCTGTTGCCGGTTGGCCTCGCGAACTTCCATGCGCTTCTGAACGATCGGGTCGTTATGCGTCACCGTGGTGGCGGGCTGGCCTTCCTGGCTTGCCGGTGCGGGGGTCTGTGCAAACACCTGGCCCGCAAACAGGGCGCTGGCCACGATGGCGACGACGGCAACGGTGCGAGTTCTGATTTTCATGAGTTTCTCTCCGGAAAATAAGTTTGGGTTGCTAATTAATTCTCGTGCTCGGGTAAAGCCGAGAGCGGGGTCTGTCGAGCGATCAGAGGCGGGTGGCCTCGTCCGCTCTTGTCTTCTGAGCTTTCATTTTACTTTCTAGTTGAGGCAGGTCAACCCGAGAGAGGCTCTAGCGAAATGGCCGTGCGGCCGCAATGCGCCTATTCATAGGCCATTGAGGAATTCGCATGACAGATGGTCGCAGTTGCGCGTTCTGTCACCGACGCAGCATGTCTGCAATCGTTTGTGTGAGCAACGTCTGCTTGTGTGCTTTCCGGTGAATCATCCCCACCGTGCGGATGAGTGGCCGCCCAGGCAGCGGCACGAGTCGCAGATTCGGATCGCTCTGCCATTTGCCGCCTTGCAGGACGGGCAGCACACTCACGCCCACGTCGTTGCGCACCAGCGAGACGATCGTTTCGATCGAGTTCAGCTCCAGGTATTCGAGCGGTTCGATGCCTAGCTCGCGCAGGGCGCGGTCGATCACGCCGCCCGTCGGCACGCGCCGGTCGAAGCGCAGAAAGCTGCGCTCGCGCAGGATGCGTCGCGCATCGTCGCCGGGCGTCGCGCAGCTCGTCACGAGCATGAGGGGCTCTTCGTAGAGCGGCGTCCAGGCGAGCGACTCGTGAAGCGAACCGTCTGCACTGCCAACTACGACGGCGAGGTCCACGTCGCCGTCTTCCACCATGCGCGCCAGTTCGTTCGAGCGCGCCGAGGTGAGGCGCACTTCGAGTTCCGGGTGGCCCGTTTTCAGATGCGCGACGGCCAGCGAAAGCGCGCCGATCACCGACACCACCGCGCCGATGATGATCGAGCCGCGCATCGTGTCGCCCGCGCTGGCGGGCAACTCGTCGATCAGCGCGAGAATGTGATCGACCTTCGCGCAGATCTCGCGGCCTTCGCGCGTGAGCGCGACCTGGCGCGCGCGGCGGTCGAAGATCTGCCGGCCGAGCGCCTCTTCGAGCCCGCGCATTTGCAGGCTCACGGCCGCCTGGGTGAGCGCCGATTTTTCTGCCGCCGTGGCGAACGACCCGCTGCGTGCGACGGCCTGCAAGGTGCGGAGCATGCGTAGGGTTAGCATGTAAATAAAACTTAAGTGTCGACAATAAAATATTAATATTTTTTCGCTTGATCCTTCAAGATAATCGACAGATCGGCGTGAGCCGTGCGCGCCGCAATTGAGTGCGGCCGTGCGCGTGCCGCTGCTTTCGTTCATTACCGGAATCCGGACTTCCATGACGCGCTTCAACTGGCAAAACCCCTATCCGACGCCGCGCCTGCCGGTGTTCGCCCGCAATATCGTTTCGACATCGCATCCGCTTGCCGCGCAGGCCGGGCTGCGCATGCTCTGGAAAGGCGGAAATGCCGTCGACGCCGCCATCGCCGCCGCGGCCGCCATCACCGTGGTCGAGCCGGTATCGAACGGCCTGGGCAGCGATTGCTTTGCGCTCGTGTGGGATGGCGCGAAGCTGCACGGCCTGAACGCGTCGGGCAACGCGCCGGCGGCGTGGAGCGTCGACTATTTCCGCCGCAAATACGGCGAGGAAAACGGTCTCGCGAAGCAGCCCAAACGCGGCTGGGACACGGTGACCGTGCCTGGCGTGATCGCGGGCTGGGAAGCGCTGCATGCGAAGTTCGGCAAGCTGCCATTCGCGGACCTGATGGAACCGGCCATCGAGATCGCGGAGCGCGGCCATGCGGTAGCGACTATCGTCACGCGCAAGTGGCAGGCGGCGATTCCCGAGCTGCACAATCAGCCGGGCTTTGCCGAAACGTTCATGCCGCGCGGCCGCGCACCCGAAGTGAGCGAGCGCGTGTGCTTCCCCGGCCACGCCGCCACGCTGCGGCGTCTTGCGGAACGCGGTCCGCGCGACTACTACGAGGGCGAGCTCGCCGAGCGCATCGCCGCGTTTGCGCGCGAAGGCGGCGCGGCGCTCACGCTGGACGACCTGCGCAACTATCGCCCGGAATGGGTCGAGCCGATCGGCAAGAACTATCGCGGCTACACGGTCCACGAGATTCCGCCGAACGGACAGGGCATCGCCGCGCTGATCGCGCTCGGCATTCTCGAGCAGTTCGACATGGGCTCGCTCGCGCTCGACAGTCTCGAATCGCAGCATCTGCAGATCGAGGCCATGAAGCTCGCGTTCGCCGACGTCTATCGCTACGTTGCCGATCCGCGTTCGATGGAAGTCACGCCCGAGCAGATGCTCGACGACGCCTATCTGAAAGCGCGCGCGAAGCTGATCGACCCGAAGCGCGCCACGCATTTCGATTTCGGCATGCCGCGTTCGGGCGGCACGATCTATCTCTCCGCCGTGGACGAGCGCGGCATGATGGTCAGCTTCATCCAGTCGAACTACATGGGCTTCGGTTCGGGCGTGGTCGTACCGGGCACGGGCATCGCGCTGCAGAACCGCGGCTGCGGCTTTTCGATGGACCCGGCATCGCCCAACGTCGTGGCAGGCGGCAAGCGCCCGTTTCACACCATCATTCCGGCGTTCCTCACGCAGCAGGTGGACGGCCGCCAGGAAGCGGTGATGAGCTTCGGCGTAATGGGCGGCGACATGCAGCCGCAAGGGCATTTGCAGTCGGTCGTGCGCATGCTCGACTACGGCCAGCAGCCGCAGGCCGCGTGCGATGCGCCGCGCTGGAAGGTCAACCGCGACTTCACGCTCGACATCGAATCGACCTTCAACCCGCAGACGGCGCGCGCGCTGCAAGGGCTCGGCCACGAGATCAAGGGCATCGACGATCCGTACATGGACTTCGGCTCGGGCCAGTTCATCTGGAAGCTCGATCGCAACGATCCCGAGCGCGGCTATGTGGCCGCGAGCGACACGCGCCGCGACGGACTCGCAGCGGGTTTCTAGGCGGCAAACCGGCAAGCAGTATTTGACGCGAGCGGGAATACCTCGCTCGCGGTTCACGACGATCAATGAGTAGACCAAATAAAAACGGAGGAGACTGACATGGAGACCGGTTCATCGGTAACGGGTGCGCCGCTCAGCCGCGGCATGGTGCGCCGCATCGTGTTCTCCTCGTCGATCGGCAATGCGCTGGAGTGGTTCGACTTTCTCGTGTACGGCTACTTCGCGCCGATCATCGCGAAGCAGTTCTTTCCCGTGCACGACGAATGGCTGTCCACGCTGCTGGCGGTCGGCACCTTCGGCATCTCTTTCCTCATGCGGCCGCTCGGCGCGATCGTGCTGGGCGTCTACGGCGACCGCAAGGGACGCAAGGCTGCGCTCACGCTCGCCATTGCGCTCATGATGGCGGGCACGCTCGCCATGGCCGTCATGCCGCCGTATGCGTCGATCGGCATCGCCGCGCCGCTCCTGATCCTGCTCGCCCGCCTCGTGCAGGGCTTTGCCGTAGGCGGTGAATTCGGCAGCGCGACGGCGTTCATGGTCGAACACAGCCCCTCGAAGCGCGGCTACTACGCGAGCTGGCAGTTCGCGAGCCAGGGCGCGGCCGCGATTCTCGCAGCGTCGTTCGGCGGCGTGCTCGCATGGTGGCTGCCGCCCGAGCAGTTGCAGGCGTGGGGCTGGCGCGTGCCGTTCTTCTTCGGGCTCGTGCTCGGGCCCGTGGGCTGGTACATTCGCTCGCATCTGGACGAGACGCCCGAATTCGTCGCGAACCAGCAAGCGCACAGCGAACAGGATGCGCGCGCAACGAGTGAGCCGGGGCTCGGGCGCCAGTGGGTGAACCTGGTGCTCGCGGTGGGTATCGTTGCGCAGTCCACCGTCGGCGTGTACATCCTCCAGCTCTACATGCCGATGTACGCGGTGAAGCAGCTCCACATGGCGGCGGCAACCTCGTTCGGCGTGGTCGTGCTCAACGGCGGCCTGCAGTTCGTGCTTTCGCCGGTGATGGGCGCGCTCTCGGACCGTATCGGCCGCATCCGCATCATGCTGACCACGTCGATCCTGCTCGCGGCGCTCACGTATCCCATGTTTGCGCTGCTGCAGCGATACCCCACGCTCGGCTGGCTGCTCGTGCTCCAGGGCGCGGCGGGCATCTTCAAGGCCGCCTATTCGGGCCCGATGCCAGCGCTGATGTCGGAGATCTTTCCCGTGCGCGTGCGCTCTGCGGGGCTTTCCATCGCGTATAGCCTTGGCGTGACGCTCTTCGGCGGCTTCGCGCCGACGATTGCCGAAGTGCTGATTCACGTGACGGGCGATACGCTCGCTCCCGCGTATTACGTCTCGCTTGCCGCCGTGATCTCGGGCGTTTCGCTCGCGATCGTCGGCTGGCGGACGATGCGGAAGGCTTCGATGCGCACCACGCTCGCGAGCTGAAATTCGGAAGTCCGAACTGACCCGATTGTTCTTGCGCCCGCAGAATCGCTCCTTAAAACAGGGCGTGAATGCGGGCGCGGTGTTTTTGCACGACTACTTCGCGACTTCGTGTGGGCCTCGCTGAAGCGTCACGAAAGTGGTGATATAGTCGCCCCCTCACCGCCGTCCGGCGGGGCGAGCATTACGTTTTGTCAGGTTTCGGGAGAGTATATGGCAGTCGAATATCGTGGCTTTCGAGTCACTGTCGATGCGAAAGCAGACGCGACGGACACGCAATGGCTGTGCCGCGCGGTTATGGAAGGTGTCGACGCACAGGTGGAAACGGCGAAGCTGCCTTCCGTGGAGCTTGCCATTCCCAAGCTGAAGATCGATGTGCTGATGGCGCTGAGCGTGGTCGAGCAAACGGCGAAGCAGGCCGTCGACGAATGGTGGCACGCCAGGCAGCCGGAAATGGCCTGATGTTTCAGGCGCGGGCAACCCCGCTGCGGTTGCCGCGCCTCGCGCTCAACGCGCACTGATCCGATTGCGCGGCTTGCCTTCGCAAAACGCCGCGATGTTTTCCACGAGTTGATCCGCAAGCGCCTGCATGGCTTCATCGCTCGCCCACGCAACGTGGGGTGTGAGGATGAACGCCGGATGCGAGACGATGGCCTGAAACGGGTGATCGGCAGGCAACGGTTCCTGCGTCACGACATCGAATCCCGCGCCTGAAATCGCTCCGCTTTGCAGGGCGTCCACCAACGCCGCTTCGTTCACGAGTCCCCCACGCGCCGTATTGATCAGCAAGGGCCGCCGCTTCATGCGCGCGAATGCCGTGGCGTCGATCAGATCCCGCGTTTCCACGGTGAGCGGACAATGCAGCGTAATGATGTCGCTTTCTTCTAGCAGCGCTTCGAGCGGCACGTAGCCCGCTTGCGCGTCGTTGCGCGTCTTGCGCGCGGCGAACAGCACGCGCAGGCCGAGCGCGCGTCCCATTTGCGCGACGGCCTGTCCCAGTGCGCCGTCCCCGATGACGCCGAGCGTCGAACCCGCGAGATTGCGGATCGGATAATCAAAGAAGCAGAACCGCCCCGATTCGAGCCAGCGCCCTGCGCGCACGGCATCGCGATACGCGGCCAGGCTGCGGCGCAGCGCAAATATCAATGCGAACGTATGTTCCGGCACGCTGTTGCCGGCGTAGTCACGCACGTTGCTCACGACGATGCCGCGCGTCGCGCAGGCGTGCAGATCCACGTTGTCTGTACCCGTGGCGGCGACGGCGACCATGCGCAGGCGGGTCGCGCCAGCCAGCGCTTCGGCGCTGATGCGCGCCTTGTTCGTGATGACGATGTCGGCGTGGCGAATGCGGGCGGCGACCTCTTCGGGCGCGGTGCGCTCGAAGGTTTCCAGGGTGTGGTCGAACGGCAGCGGACGCAGCCGCGTCTGGGGCGCGAGCGTCGCGCGATCGAGAAATACGACGTGCATGATGTCTGGCCTGAGCGAAAGAGGGGCAGTCCGCGATTGTCGCGCACCGGGTGCGCGGCTGGCTTGCTCGATCCGCCAACTGGGTTTCCGGTGAGGAAATGCGCAGCGACGCCGCGCCACAGGCCTTCGCTGCCTTTCCATTTGCTCAAGCCAGATTGAGCAAGCATCGATTATCAAAGGGTGCAGGCCGGTTCATCATGTCTCCCATAGTCAGTCGCAGACAGTCCGAAATAACCCCTTTCATGGGACCAGAGTCAGGAGCTTTGCATGGGATCAGAGTAAGGAGCTTTGCATGGGATCAGAGTAAGGAGCTTTGCATGGGATCAGAGTAAGGAGCTTTGCATGGGATCAGAGTAAGCGCTAAAGCGCTAACTCTGATCGACAGCTAAAGCGCTAACTCTGATCGACAGCTAAAGCGCTAACTCTGATCGACAGCTAAAGCGCTAACTCTGATCGACAGCTTTGCCCTGACTCTGGTCGACAGGAGACACAGCCATGCCACGACCACTCGAAGGCATCCGCGTTCTGGAGCTCGGACAGCTCATCGCGGGTCCGTTTGCTGGCCGCATGCTCGCCGAGTTCGGCGCGAGCGTCATCAAGGTGGAGCCGCCCGGCGTGGGCGATCCGTTGCGCAAGTGGCGCCTGCTGCACGACGGCACGTCGGTCTGGTGGGCCGCCCAGTCGCGCAACAAGGAATCCATCACGCTCGATCTGCGCACGCCCGAAGGGCAGGACGTGGTTCGCCGTCTCGTAGCGGAAACCGACGTGCTGATCGAAAACTTCCGCCCCGGCACGCTCGAAGGCTGGGGCCTCGGCTGGGACGAACTCAGCGCGATCAATCCCGGCCTCATCATGCTGCGCGTGTCGGGCTACGGGCAGACCGGCCCGTATCGCGACCGGCCCGGTTTCGGCGTGGTCGCCGAAGCGATGGGCGGCCTGCGTCACCTGAGCGGCGAGCCTGAGCGCACACCGGTGCGCGTCGGCATCTCGATCGGCGATTCGCTCTCTGCGCTACATGGCGTCATCGGCGTCCTGCTGGCGCTGCGGCATCGCGAGCAGCAGGGCGGACGGGGCCAGGTCGTCGACGTCGCGCTCTACGAGTCGGTCTTCAACATGATGGAAAGCCTGCTGCCCGAGTATTCGGTGTTCGGCGCCGTGCGCCAGCCGGCAGGCAGCAGCCTGCCCGGCATCGCGCCGAGCAACGCCTACCGCTGCAGCGACGGCAAGTACGCGCTGATCGCAGGTAATGGCGACAGCATCTATCGCCGCCTGATGGAACTGATCGGCCGCCCGGACCTGGGCAACGATCCGGCGCTCGCGCAGAACGACGGACGCGTCGCGCAGGTCGAGCGCATCGACGCCGCCATCGGCGAATGGACCGCGCGGCACACGCTCGACCAGGTGCTCGCGGCGCTCAACGAGGCGCGTATTCCAGCGGGCCGCATCTACGACATCGCAGACATCGCGGCCGATCCGCATTACCACGCCCGCGAGATGATCGTGGACGATACCTTGCCCGACGGCACGGCGGTGCAAGTGCCGGGCGTGGTGCCCAAACTGTGCGGCACACCCGGCACGATCGAGCGTAGCGCGCCGACGCTCGGCGAGCATACCGAAACGGTGCTGGAATCGATAGGCGTAGACGCCGCTACGCGCGAAACATGGCGCGCGCGCGGTGTGATCTGAACGGAGAGCGGCAAGATGACGACCGGAAATAAGGACAACTTCAAGGGCAAGGTGCTGTATCTGAACGAAGTCGCGACGCGCGACGGTTTCCAGAACGAAGCCGCCTTCATCGACACTGACGACAAGATCGCGCTGATCGACCGCCTGAGCGCCTGCGGCTACGCGAAGATCGAAGTGACCTCGTTCACGTCGCCCAAGGCGATTCCCGCACTGCGCGACGCCGAGGCGGTGATGCACGGCATCGAGCGCGTGCCGGGCGTCGTCTATACGGTGCTCGTGCCGAACGTGCGCGGAGCGGAGCGCGCGCTGTCGTGCAACGTCAATGAAGTGAATCTCGTGATGTCGGTGAGCGAGACTCACAATCGCACCAACCTGCGCATGACGCGCGAGCAGTCGTTCGCGCAGTTGCGCGACGTGATCGACGCTGTGCGCGGCACGGGCGTCGCGATCAATGTTTCGCTCTCCACAGCAATGGGCTGCCCGATGGAAGGCGACGTGCCCGTGCAGGACGTGCTCGGCTGGATGCAGCGTTTTGCCGAACTGGGCGTGCAGGGCGTGACGCTTTGCGATACCACCGGCATGGCGCATCCCGCGCAGGTACGGACGTTGTGCGAAAGCGCTGCGCAGGCGTTCGGCACACTCGAACTGACGCTGCACTTCCACAACACGCGCGGCATGGCGCTCGCCAACACGCTTGCGGCGCTCGATGCGGGCATCGTGCGCTTCGACGCTTCGCTTGGCGGTCTTGGCGGCTGTCCGTACGCGCCGGGTGCGAGCGGCAATGTGTGCACCGAAGAACTCGTGCACATGCTCGAACTCGACGGCTACGACACCGGCGTCGATCTCGCCGCCGTGCTCGACGCCGCCGCGCTGTTGCCCGGCCTGATCGGTCATGACGTGCCCAGCCAGATCCTGAAGGCCGGCCGCCGCCTCGACCTGCATCCTGTGCCTGAGCAGGCGCAAGGCATGCCCCCACAACGCGCGTACTCATGACAAGGAGCGAAGCATGGCGTTGATCGACCACCTCGACCATCTGGTGCTGACCTGCGTGGACCCTGAGGCCACGAAGCACTTCTATACGGAAGTCTTGCAGATGCAACTGGAGACCTTCGGTGCGGGGCGGCTCGCGTTTCGCTTCGGCAACCAGAAGATCAATCTGCATGTGCGTGGCGCGGAGTTCGAGCCCAAGGCGCATGTGCCGGTGCCGGGCGCGCTCGATCTGTGCTTCATCGCCGCGGTGCCGCTCGATTTGGTGATCGCGCATCTCGCCGGGAAGAACTGGCCGATCGTCGAAGGTCCGGTCGAGCGCACGGGTGCGACGCAGAAGATTCGCTCCGTTTATGTGCGTGACCCCGATCTGAACCTCATCGAAATTTCCGAGCCGATCCAGGCCGGTTGATCCCTCTCGCCAGTTTTTGCCGTCGAGCCGGGGGGCGCCGGTTGGGCGGCGAGCACGCCGGCCCGCATGGCCGGCACGCGTACGTGCATAGCAGCACGTCCGCCTCTCCATTCCCACATCTGCACTTCCTCCCGAGCCCGCGATGCAGGACAATCGTCTCTCGCGCCGGCTTTGCCCCATTCATCATGGTCAATCCACTTCACTTCGATCTGCAGTCGCTGCGGGTCTTTCTGCTCGTCACGGAACATGGCAGCCTCACCAAGGCCGCCGAGCACGGGCAGCTCACGCTTTCGGCCGTCAGCAAGCGCATTGCCGAACTCGAAAGCGTGACCGACTGCGCCTTGTTCATCCGTCGCGCGCGCGGCGTGGATCTGACGCCCGCGGGCCATGCGCTGCTGGAGCACGCCACGCGCGTGGTCGATCAGGTCAATCGCATGGCCACCGAAATGAGCGACTACGCCGCCGGCGTGCGCGGGCACGTGCGCATGTGGGCGAATACGTCGGCGATCGTGCAGTTTCTGCCCGTCGATCTCGCCTGCTTCCTGAATGAGCATCCAGGCATCAAGGTCAGTCTCGAAGAGCGGCTGAGCCACGAAATCGTCGAAGCGCTCGGCGCAGGCAAGGCCGACCTCGGCGTGTTCGCCGACAACGTGCCCGCACCCGGCATCGAGCGGCGCCTCTATCGCCGCGACGAACTCGTGTTGCTCGTGCCGCGCAGTCATCACTTTGCGCAACTCGAGGTGATCCGCTTCGCCGATACGCTCGACGAAGACTACGTGGGCCTGAGCGATGGCAGCTCGCTGCTCGCGCGCATGACGGACGCGGCATTCGCCGTCGAGCGATCGCTGAAGCTGCGCATCCAGGCCTCGAACTTCGACGGCGTGTTTCGCATGATCGAAGCAGGACTGGGCATCGGCGTGCTGCCGCGCGACGCGGTGAGCGACGAGCGCGGCAAAGCCGGCGTCGTCAAGGTGAAGCTGGCGGACACGTGGGCGACGCGCACGCTCTGGATCGGCATGAAGGCGGATAGCGCGCCAAGCACGGACATCGTGAGCCTGTTCGACTACATGTCGGCGCGCGCAGAGCAATGAAAAACGGGGCGGCCCCGCAAGACGCGGCAGCCGCCCCGATGACGCTGGGACGCTTGAGGTATCGGACGCTCAGACGGGATTGATCTCATCCTGGCTGCGCCGCGTGGTGAGGGGCCCGAACGCACGCAAGGTCACGGCAACGATGGCGAGCGCGGCGGAGATCACCCCGAACATCGCAATCGGCCCGTGCTGCGTGAGCACCGGCAACAGGATGAAGGGCAGGGCGCTGCTCATGATGCGCGAGAGCGAATAGGTGCTGCCGATCGCTGTCGAGCGCACGCTGGCGGGGAAAATCTCGGCCTGGTACACGTGGTAAGCGTTGCTGAACACATTCGATGCGCAGGTCGTCAGTACGCCGAAGCAAACGATCAGCGCGGCCTGCCCCGAGTACGCGAAACCAAGGCCAAAAATACCGATGGAGATCAGCGAGGCGATCACGAGCGTGCGGCGCTCGATCCAGTTGAGCAGCGGCACGGAGAGCAGCGAGCCGATCGGGTAGCCGAGGAACGAGAGGGCCACGAACAGCGTGCTGCCCGTCACGTCGATGCCGCGGCTCTTCACGACGACGCCTGCAAGCGTACCGAAGCCGTAGTAGCCGAAGGCCTGGAACATGTGAAACACGACGAGCATGACATAGCGCTTGTCATAGGGCGCGCGCCGCAGCAGGGCAATGCGTTCGGCGAGGCTCAGCGGATGCTGGCGCGTTTTCGGCTCGGCAAAGCGCTTCGGCATCGGCGCGCCGGCGCTTTGCGCGAAGCGGCCCAGCATCGCATAGGCCTCGTCGGCGCGGCCTTGCGCCAGCAGCCAGCGTGGGCTTTCCGGCAGGCGATGCTGCACGGCCAGCACGAACAGGGCGCCAAGGCTGCCGATGGCGAGGATGATGCGCCATCCCGCAATGCCGGCAGGATGGATCGGATTGAGCCAAACCGCGAGGAAACCGACCAGCGGCACCGCGACGTACGAGGTGGTATAGGCCCACGCGGCCATCCGGCCGCGTTTCTCCTTCGGCAGGATCTCCGAAAGGAAGCTATCGGCCACGGGATAGATCGCGCCGACGCCCACGCCGGTCAGAAAGCGGCAGACCACGAGCATGGTGGCGTCCACGGAGAACGCTGCGAGCAGCGAGAACGCGCTGTACCACACGAGCGTGAACAGAAAGGCGCGCCGGCGGCCGATGCGGTCGGCGAGACTGCCGAGGAAGAGCGAGCCGAAGAACATGCCGACGAAGGCCGAGGCCAGCAAGAGCTTGAACGCGAGGCTGTGCGCATCGAGTCCGTATTCGTTCTGCAGCGCGGCGCCGATCGAACTGACGAGGAAGATCTCGTACATGTCGAAGAAGAGGCCAATGCCGATCACCCACACCACGAAGCGGTGCAGCGCGCCCACGGGCATGTCGTCCATGAAGCTGCTGAGCGTGACGCCCTGGTGGCCTGGCAATGGGGCTTCCGCGGTGAGCGGGCGGCGTGGCGCTTCGCCCGGCGCGCTGCCGCCCAGGTCGAGGGGATGGCTGTTCATGCTGTCTCCGGTATTTTCGATGCCGCGTCACGAGCCGCGGTCGGGGCGCAAATCCGTACGAACGGTACGGAGAAGGCGTGATGGAAAGTGTGGGAGATTTTCGCGAGCGCGAAAATTGAGGAAGGGTGAAGCGTGCTTTCCCGCGGGGAAAGGCTTGGGCGGGGCGGCGCGTTATAGCCGCGCCGTTGCGCCCGAAATGCGTCTGGCTTTGCTTGCTTATGCGATCGCGAGGCAGATGCCGGTTCAGATCTGCAGCCGCTCGAGAACTTCAAGGAAGAGCAGCACGGCAATGAGGATGCCGATCCACCTTACCGTCAGTCTGAGGTTGAGGAGCGTCGGTCCCAGCGAGCTCACGGCTTCCGCGACGACCTTCGCCGCCCCCGCCGGGTCGCTGCTCGCCGCCGAGCCGCGCAATGAAGCCGTCGCAAAGTCGATGCGCAGATGGGTGACATAGCCAGTCGCTATGTTCGGCCATTCGACCGTGTCGTCCCCTTCATCGGGCCGCAGAAAGAGCCGGGGCTGGCGTGACGGCTCGGCCGCGGGATCTTCGGACGTATAGAGGTGTCGCATGGCCAGACCCAGCTCTACCGCGCCAAGCTGGCCGTCCGAGATCGCCTTCGCCAGCACCTGCAGGCAGGAAGGGGGAATGTGGCACGCGAGCCACCACCGATCGGGCTCTCCGGTCTCGTCATCGGCGGCATTGAAGCCCAGCCGGGCGGTGCCGAGCGCCACATCGGACATCGAGTTGCCCAGTTCGTCTTCCAGTGCGCGCAGGCCAAGCCGGTCGGCCGTGCTGACGTCGCGGGCTTCGAAGCTTACCTGAAGCACGCGCGTCGCCAGCTGCGGAAAGCCAATGATCGCAAGCTCCTGGCCGTCGAGATGCGCCACGCCGTGGAGCGACGTGGACAGAACCGGCTGCCGGTCCTGATCCAGCGGCTCGACGAGTTGCTGCGCCACCTGAAGCTGTTCCAGCTTCAACCACATCGACGTGGTGGGATAGTACGTCCGCTTCGCGCTTGCCAGCTCGACGAGTTCAAGAGCGTGATCGTTGCGTTCGACGAGATTCACCGCCGCTCTCTTTTCCAGAAAATCCATGTTTCCCCCCACGCCGCCAGGTCCCTCGCCGGCATGAGACCAGGAGGTGAGTGCCGTCCGTCTGACCGCGTGATCGAGAAGCGTCCGCGGTATTCGGGTTTGCGCGTGATGTGAATAGGGGGGATTGTACCCATCGGAAAGTTCGCCGCTATATGCCACAGGGCACATAAGAACGACATTTCAATCCTCAGATTGATTCGAAGAATCACGTCGATTCGAAATGAAAATGAAAGCCATGACGGTACACGAGCGTTCCCCTTGCAGACCGGAATCGAGGCATGACGCGCCGCTTGTGTTGGCCAGGACACACTCCATCGCCCGTCAGGACCACGGCCGCGCAACGCGATGGGTTTGCCCTACTGCAAGTGTAGGGAGGTAACCCATCGCAGGCTCCGCTGCCGATATCCAGAATCCACATACGGGTCAGTGTGACGAATGCATCAGCCCGCAACTGCAGTCGAGCGTGACGTTCAGCGCCTGACGCGCTGCTTGACCCCAAGGACGGAGGTCATATGTTCAGCATCCGCATGTGTCGCAATAGCGTGGCAGCCCTGCTATGCATGATGTTTGCGATCCCCTCATTTTCCCAATCGTTCATGGTTCAATGCCCGCCGACCACGCCGTCTCATCCGTCGGCGCTGCCCGCGGGCGCCGGCGAACCGCCGTACACGGGACCGTCCTTCACGGGCCAGACCTCGGCATCGACCGGTGTCGTCAACGGCGCCATCAAGTGCCAGCAGATCTCGGGTGGCGACGGCTATGCGACGATGGCCAACGGCGTGCAGACCTATCTGTTCGCGTTCGGGCCGTTGTCCGGTCTTGCCGACATCAAGGCCGGATTGCCCGGCACGCAGTTCGCCTCGGTGTTCAACACCGTCGGCGATCCGAGAACGGATCCGACCTACAACGGCGCGGTCGGTCTCACGCCCGATCCGGAATCGACGCCGCCTGGCCAGCTCACGGGCCATGTCGACCCGCGGCCGATCATGGACATCGGCGTGATGAACGGCAACGAGCCCGCGCCGATGATGGCGATCGACGAGGATGACGAGTTCTTCCTCACGCTCACGAACGTCGGCATGATCATGCGCCCCGACCTGTTCGAGAAGCACACGGTGCACTTTCACGGCTATCCGAATGCCTCCTCGTTCTACGACGGCGTGCCGGACGCCTCGGTCGCGATCAACATCGGCGCGAGCTTCACGTACTACTACCTCGCGCCGGATGCGGGCACCTACTTCTGGCACTGCCACATCACGCCCCCGGAGCACCTGCAGATGGGCATGGTCGGCCAGATCTTCGTGCGTCCGCGTCAGAACCGCGTGCCCGCGGGCAAGTCGCTGTATCAGTCGCTGGTGTTGCAGCAGCAGGATCTGCGCACGCGGTGCGGCACCGACATTCTCTGCACGACGCCGCTGCCGCCACAGAACGGCGTGCTGCACGTGAACAATTTGAGCGGGACGCCCACGCTCTACGCATACAACGACGGCGATGGCTCGACCGCCTATGACGTCGAGTATCCGGTGCAGATCCATGGCTTCGATCCGAACTTCCACTTCGTCGGCATGACGTTCAATCCGGAGCCCTTCACCGACATGAAAGACAAGTTCTTCATGCTGAATGGCCGCAGCTATCCGGACACCGTCAATCCGAATGCGCTTTCGACGCCCGCGTCGGACGGCGTGCCGCGCTTCTCGCAACCGCTGCCGTCGCTGATCAATATCCCTGTCGGCGGCAAGGTGCTGCTGCGCATCTCGGACCTCGACGTCACCGAATATCAGACGCTCGCCTCGCTCGGCATTCCGATGCACGTGGTCGCGCTCAATGCGCGGCTGCTGCGCGACATGGCCGGCAACGACATGACCTACTACACGAACTCGATCACGCTCGGCGGCGGGGAGTCGCTCGACCTGATCCTCGACGCCACCGACACGACGAAGTATCAGTCAGGGCAGGTCTTCTACCTGTACACGCCGAATCTGGACCATCTGGCGAACGACCAGGAAAACTTCGGTGGACTGATGACCGAGGTGCACATCTGCAGGTCGGTGGATCCGAAGACGAAGGTCTGCACGCTATGAGACGCATCATGCACGCGATAAAGACGGTTCATGGCTGCCCTGCCATGGACCCGGCCAGGAAGTCCTGCACTTAGGAGAAGAGCCGTGGGACACATCACTTACCGCATAGCGATCACGACCCTCGCGCGCCTCGGACGGCTTGCACGGTTCGGCGTGGCGGCGCTCGCGGCGCTCTTCTGCATGCAGGTGCATGCGGCCGCGCCTGGCATCACGGGCACGCATTTCGACCTGCGCGCCGAGGCGAGCCGCATCACCCAGCCGGACGGCAATAGCGTCTATTCATGGGGCTACGGCTGCAATACGGCGCCGGCCGGATTTTCGCCGCCCAACATTGCCGGTGCGAATTGCCCGACCATGCAGATTCCTGGTCCGACGCTGATCGTCAACCAGGGCGACATCGTCACGGTGACGCTCACCAACAATCTGCCGGCGGCGGCGGGCAACACGTCGATTCTCTTTCCCGGGTTTGACGTATGCATGGGGACGATCGACCCGACGACGAGGCTCTGCTCCGGCACGCCGACGGGCGTGCAGGGCCTGCTCACGCGCGAGGCGTCCCACACCGTCACGGTCACCTACAGCTTCATCGCCGCTACGCCGGGCACGCACGCGTACTACAGCGGCACGCAGGGCGATCTGCAGATCGAAATGGGCATGTATGGCGCGGTCATCGTCCTGCCGACGTCGTCGCCCGGTACGCTCGCCGTGCCGACCGGCTGCAACCCGATCCAGGGGACGCGCAAGCTGGTGGACGGCCAGCCCGACTTCCGCAATGCCGCGGCGGCCTACAACCACAGCGCAGCGTGCTACGACCGCGAGTATCTGTTTCAGTTCTCCGAAATGGATCCGCGCATTCATGCACAGGCGGAGCAACAGGCCAGCAACGCTTGCACGAGTCCGACCGGCTGCATGACGGTCGAGACGGAGCCGTATCATCCAGCGTACTTCATGGTCAACGGACGCTCGATGCCGGACGACATGGACCCGAACTACGCGGCGCAATATCCGAATCAGCCATACAACGGCAACCCGCACATGCACCCCGGCGAAATGGTGCTGCTGCGGATCATCGGCACGGGGCGCTGGCAGCACCCGTTCCATGAGCACGGCAATCACGTGCGCGTGCTCGCGCGCGACGGCAACATGCTGCTCGCCAGGTCCGACGCGACCAAGGTCGCCGGCCCGCTGCTGTTCACGACCACGACGACACCGGGCCTTGCGATGGACGGGATCTTCTACTGGACGGGCAAGGGGCTGAACTGGGACGTCTATGGGCACTATCCCGGCGACGGCAGCGTCTGTATCCCGGATGCAAACGGCTACTACACGCAGGATCCGACGGCACCGAACTATTACGAGTGGTGCGCGGACCACAACAAGGCGCTCGAAACCCATCCGTTCGGCAAGGTGGGAAGCGGCGGCCCGGTGACGCTGCCCGACTCGCACGTGCTGACCAACGGCTTCTGGTACGGCGGCAGCCCCTATCTCGGCCCCGATGCGACCATGCGCGCGACTTCGCCCACGGGCACGACGCCGCCAAGCGGCACGTCGGTGAATCCACCGCAAACGGAAGCCGGCTTTGCATTCATGTGGCACTCGCACAATGAACGTGAGATCACCACGAACAACATCTTCCCTGGCGGAATGATGATGATGATGCTCGTTGATCCGCAAGCATTCCTGATCGACGAATCGAACTAGAGGCGGGGAGAACGGCGATGAGATCCACCACACTCAAGGCAAATCTGTTAGGTATGCTTAAGGCGTCGATTGCCGCTTCCGTTTTGCTGGGCGCGAGCGGGATGGCATTCGCCCAGGCATCCGTCAATCTCACTGCGAAGGCCACCACGGCCGTGATGCCCGACGGGCAGGCCGTGCCGATGTGGGGTTACGGCTGCACGGCGGCCGCTGCGCCTGCCACGTGTACGGCGGCGAACCCCGGGGCAGGGGCGAACTGGTCGCCCGTCGTCATCACGGTGCCGCCTGGGCCGCTCACGATCAATCTCAACAACAGCCTGCCCGGCTCCGTGCCGACCTCGCTCGTGATCGTCGGGCAACTGGGCGGCGGTCTGGGCACGACGGCGACGAGCATGCCGAGCCCGACGCACCCCACCCAGACCGCGACCACGTGGCCGACCGCCGCCGCCGCGCCCGGCGGGGCGACGTTCACGCCGCCGACGCAAGCGGCCCGCGTGCAGTCGTTCGCGACCGAAGTCGCGCACGGCAGCACCACTGCGCTCACGTGGAGCAACCTGAACCCCGGCACCTACCTGATCGAGTCGGGCACGCACCCATCGATCCAGGGGCCGATGGGGCTCTATGGCGTGCTGGTGGTGAGAACGGCGGCCAACGGCACGACGCCTGCACAGGCGTATCCGGGCATCAGCTACGACACCGACGTGCCGCTCGTGCTGAGCGAAATCGATCCGGTGCAGAACACCGCGGTCGCCTCCGCGGTCGCGACCCCGGGCTTCAGCGAAACCCTGTCCTGGTCCGGGCAGCCGGGCGGCTGCGGCGATTCGAAGTCGACCTCGTTCGGCACCTGCTATCCGCCCACGGTGAACTACGATCCGCGCTACTACCTGATCAACGGCGTCTCGTTCGACCGCACCAATCCGGGCGCTTCGACGTTCGCCGCGACGAGCGCAGCGACCACCGGGCCGGTGATGCTTCGCTTCGTCAACGCGGGTCTGCGCATGCACGTGCCGGCCGTGGTCGGCGCGCAAACCGGCACGACCCCGGTCTCCGGCTTCGCGTTGATCGCCGAGGACGGCAACGTGCTGCCCGGCAATCCGCGGATCCAGTCGGAAGTGTTCATGGCGGCCGGCAAGACCTACGACGCGCTGGTCAACATGCCGGCCGCAGCCGCTTCCGCGCTGCCGGTGTTCGATCGCGAACTGAGCCTGTCGACGAACAACGCGCGTGACGGCGGCATGCAGGGTTACATCAGCGTGAACAACTCCACCGCGGCGTCCGCGGCCGCCGTGGCGAACGCTTCGGTCACCGGTTCCACCTATTTCTTCGTACCCGGCAAGACGCTGACCGTGTCCGACCCGGCTAGAGGCGTGGCGGCGAAGGACGCCAACGTCTACGGCGTGCAGGTGAAGACGCCACCGACTGGCGGCTCGCTCACGCTGAACCCGGACGGCACGTTCGTCTACACCCCGAGTCAAGGCACGACGGCCGACAGCTTCGTGTACCAGGCGAACGGCAACCCGAACGCCGCGGCGACGGTGACGCTCACTGCGTGCACGACGGGCAACGGGTGTCAGTCCGGACCGCCCACGGCCGGTAATGCCGCATATACGAGCAACGTCGCCTCGCGGCTGCAGATCTCCGAGCCCGGTGTGCTCACGTACGCCAGCGATCCGAATGGCCTGCAGCTCACCGCGACGCTGGTCGGCACCCCTTCGGGCGGCTCTGTCACGCTGAATCCGGACGGCTCCTTCACGGCGAGCCCGGCAACGGCGCCAATGGGCAGCGCGGCGTCCGCGAGCGTGACGTTCCAGTACAAGGCGGTGAATGCGCAAAATACGGCGAGCAACACGGCGAGCGTGACGGTGACGTTCAAGGGCGGCAGCGGACTCGTCGTCAACGTACTCGATGCGCCCAGCACGCAGCCGGGCAAGACGCCGGTGAAGATCAGCGACTACCGCTGGATCATCGAGGAAGACCGCACGTTCCAGATCGATCCGGCGTGCCAGGTGAATTCGCCCACGCGTCCGGCGACGTGTCCGCCGCTGCCTGTGCCGAGTCTCGGTGCAAACTTCCATACGAGTTACATGCCGGTGGTGGCGGCAGGCTGTGTCGGCGTCGCCGCGTGCGAAGCGGGGCAGACGGTCTACGACCCGGTCAGCCAGACCCACCTGCCGGCGGTGTGCGACGTCGGCAACGGCGTGTGCCGGACCACGGCGGCGCAGCAGGTGCCGGTGGATCCGTCGCAGGTGGCGCTCGATCCGAAGAAGCGCTATTACATTTCGATCCTGCCGGGCAACGCGTACAACTCGTTCACGAACGGCGGCGGCGTTCCGCAGCCGGTCGACCCGACCAACCCCTCGGGCGCGCAGCGGCAGTTCGACATTTCCAAAGACTGTCCGGGCGTCGCGAACTTCGCGCCGGGCACGGGCAAGTGCGGCAACGGCATGGGCGGCGCGCCGATCGCGGCCGGGCAGACTTCGGTCAATGTGTTGCTCGAGGAATCGCCATTCCCGACTGCGAAGGTTTCCGTGTTCGTGTTCGAGGACGACGCACCGCTGAACGGCGAAGTGGACGTGAGCGGCGGCACCGACACCTTCGGCTCGGCGCGCGAACCGGGACTCGGCGGCTTCGAGATCAAGCTGTGGGACGACGCGGGCGGCAGCGGCCAGCCGACCGGACAGATGACCTACGACATGTTCAACATGCCGCTGTCCAACTCGCTGCAAGGCACGATCGATCCGGTCAGCGGTCTCAACGCGTGCCCGATTTCGACATCGACCGATGGCCTCGTCGGCATGATCCCGACCTGCCCGAAATACGAGTCGGATGGCAAGACGCTGTCGCCGCTCGTTGGTCAGGCCATCATCGCGAACCTGATGCCGGGCCGGTACGGCATCATCGCGACGCCCGCTGCTGACCGCATCGCGCGAGGCGAGGAATGGCTGCAGACGAACACGCTGGACGGCGAGAAGGCCCACGACTCGTTCATCAAGATCGGCGGCCCGGCGTACTTCCAGGAATTCGGTCCGGCGGGCTTCCACGTGTCGATCGGCTTTGCGAATCCGAAGATCATCAACGCGCGGCTGCCTTTGCTGTGCGCCACCTCGAGCTGCAACAACGGGCTCAAGGGCCGGGTGACGAACCTGCACTACAGCCGTCCGCCCGACGAGCACCTCTATGGCAGCCAGTCGCGCAAGCCGTTGAGCTTCACGCAATGCTACGTGAGCGTGGGCGATCCGGACGGTGAAGACTACGCGTTCACCAAGTGCAACGCGGACGGCACGTTCAGCTTCACGGGCCTGCCTGCCGGCATAACCCGAATCACGGTGTTCGACCAGTGGAACGACCAGATCGTCGACGGGCTCGCATCGGCCGTGACGCTCGGCGGCGGTACGGTGACGGACGCGGGAGATATCGCGGTGCTTCAGTGGCAGACGAATCTCTATACGCGGACCTTCCTCGACACGAACGGCAACGGCGTGGGGGACCCGAGCAAGCCAGGTCTCGCGCTATTGTCGACCAACATTCGCTTCCGCGACGGCAGCTATTCGGATTTCAACGTCACGGACGGGAGCGGCTATGCGTCGTTCAACGAAGAGTTCCCGTTGTTCAACTGGTACGTCGTCGATACCGACCTGACGCGCTTCAAGCAGAGCGGCGTGCACGTCGTCTATGACGCGGGCGGTCCGCCGGACGGCACGCCGGGCGGCGGCAAGTCGACGATCGCCGCGAACTTCGCGAACACGCTGGAATCGGTCCATCTGCCCACGAACCTGCGGGTGCCGGGCGCGGTGTACTGCAACGACGCGGACTGCAACGACCGCTCGGGCTCGAATCCCTCGACCGGCCGGGTCGATCCGCCGTGGGTGACCACGATGGGCTGGCAGGGCTTCTCGGGCCAGAGCTCGTTCGTCGAGTTCGGCAAGACGCCCTACGCGGCGAATGAGAACGGCGGCATCCACGGCGAAGTCGTCTATGCCTCCACGCGCCCGTTCGACGATCCCACGTTGCTGATTCACACGAAGTGGACGCCCAACGTGCCGAACGTCACGGTGAACCTGTATCAGGAAGGCGTTGCGGCGGACGGCTCCACGAGCCTGAAGCTCGTCGATACGACGAAGACCGCGAGTTGGGACGACTGGGCCCAGGGGTTCCGTTCGGACGGCGTGCCGAACATGAACTGTCCGGGCCAGAGCACCAGCGATCCGTACTTCTACACGCTGCGGAACACGCCGAACTGGCTCGACCCGCAGCAGCGTGCGCTGCCGAACAACTCGCAGTTCAAGTGCTATGACGGCATGCACGTGTTCAACCAGGTGCAGCCGGCGCCGTTCGACGGCATGTACCAGTTCCCGAGCGTGACGGGCCGCGATCCGCATAGCGGCCTGCCCACCGGCACCAACTGCACGATCTGCAGCGCCAATCCCACGAAGGACGGCACGCAGATGCTGCCGCCCGGCAAGTATGTGGTCGAGATCATCGTGCCGCCGGGCTACGAACTGGTGAAGGAGGAGGACAAGAACATCCTGATCGGCGACAACTACATCGCACCGGTTACGCAGCAGTTCGGCGGCATCGGCGACATCTTCATCCTGCCCGACCAGGCGGCGATGAACTCCACTTACAACCGGAACAACCCGCAGAATCCGACCTCGAATCTCGGCTCCACCCCGCATGCCGAAGGCGACACCGGCTCCGTCGAACGCTTCTGGCCGTGTGTCGGCGAACTGCGGATCGTGCCGGACTACATCAGTCTGTTCCCGGGTTCGCAGGAAGTCTCGCCGTTCGCGGGGGCTTCGCGGAATCTGTGCGACCGCAAGGAGGTGGAGCTCACCGACCAAAGCGCGGTGCTGGCGAAGTTCTGGATCTTCAGCTCGACGCACGTCGCCGCACACTACACCGGCTTCATGCTGGACGATTTCTCGTCGGAGTTCGATCCGTATTCGCCGCAGTTCGGCGAGAAGTTCGCAGTGCCAAACGTGCCGGTGTCGTTCAAGGACTTCGCGGGCAACGAAATCTCGCGCACCTATTCCGACCAGTGGGGCATCTTCAACGGGCTGACCTACTCGACCTGGCAAGTCAACCCGCCGAACCCGACGGGCTACGCGCCGACGATGATGGTCGCCTGCATGAACGATCCGTACAAGCCCGACCCGGCGCATTCCGGCCAGACCATCAAGGACCCGCTCTATAACCCGGCATATAGCCAGTTCTGCTACGAGATTCCGTTCATGCCCGGACAGACCCAGTACATGGATACGCCGGTGGTGCCCGTCCAGGCCTTCGCGGACGGGTATAACCAGGTGGACTGCGCCTATCCGGACGGCACGCCGGGCATTGCCTCCGTGACGGGCGACGCGATTGCCGGCAATACGTCCGCGGGCAGCAACGGCGGCGCGGGCCCGTGGGTCAGTGGACCCTTGAAGACACTGACGATCACGTCGGTCGGCAGGCAGCAGGTGCCGAACCATGCGTACACAGGTCCAGCTGCCACTGCCGCGCCGTTCAACCAGAAGTTCATCACGCGCAACTACGGTTTCGGCCAGCAACGGGGCGTCGTGACGATCGCGGGCATCCCGGCGCCGGTGACGTCGTGGAGCGACGCGAAGATCACCGTGGTCGTGCCGCCTCTGCTCGGTCCCGATGCGGCCTGCACGATGCAGCAGCGCGGTGTGACGACGCCGACCCAGTGCGGCCAGCTCGTCGTCACCGCAGCGAGCGGCAAGCGCTCGATCGATGCGGTCACCGTGACGATCGGCGGCAAGGCGCCCACCTACGTGGGGGGCGAGAACACGGCGGGCAATGCAATCCAGACCGCAATCGACCATGCCGCCGCCGGCGACATGATCGTCGTCGGTCCCGGGACTTACAAGGAGATGCTGCTCATGTGGAAGCCGGTGCGGCTGCAAGGCGTGGGGGCAACGTCCGTGACGGTCGACGCCAATCCGCATCCGTCGGGCAAGCTCGACCCGTGGCGCAGGCAGATAGGGTGCCTGTTCGGCGATGCGCTGAACGGCGGCCTGATCTCCGCGAGCAATCCGTACGATCCGACCGGCGCGTACAGTTGCCTCGCCTCGATGCAGCGCAAGATCGACGGGATTCCGTTCGAGCCGACTTCCGGCTGGGATTTCAACCTCAACGGCAACCTCGCGGAGACGCTGATCGAGCCGACGCTGATGGGCGCGTACGAAGGCGCGGCCATTACCGTGCTCGGCAAGGGCGTGAAGGACGTGCTGGTGGGCGGGGTGCTGACCCAGGACCAGAACTGCGTCGCGAACGGCATCTGCACGCCGCTCACCAACAGCGCCGCGGACTGCAATACCTATCAGAGCAACTTCCTGTGCAACCCGTCGCGCATCGACGGCATGTCGTTCACGAACAGCTCGCAAGGCGGCGGCGGTATCTACCTGCATGGCTGGAACCACTACACGGAGGTATCGAACAACCGCGTCTTCTCCAACGCGGGAACGCTCACGGGCGGCATCATCGTCGGCCAGGTCGAGGTGCCCGACGGCAACATCGCGGCGAATAACGTGACCCAGTTGCCGTTCCAGTACAACGTCCACGTGAACGTGCACAACAACCAGGTCACGTCGAACGCTTCGTACGGCGACGAAATCAACTCGACCACGCCGTCTTCGGCAGGAGGAGTGACGTTCTGTTCGGGCGCCGACTACTACAAGTTCAACTACAACTGGGTATGCGGCAACATCAGCAGCGGTGACGGCGGCGGCGTCGCGCACTTCGGCTTCAGCTACAACGGCGACCTGTCGCACAACTGGATCCTGTTCAATCAGAGCAACAACCCGACGCTGCCGACGTACGGCGGCGGGCTGATCGTTCAGGGTGTGCCGCCCGACGGCACCTTCTGCGAGAACGCGGCCACCGACGTCGACTGCGCGCCGCAGCTCTCGGACGGCGCGGGCCCGGACATCACGATCGACGGCAACCTGATCGTCGGCAACACGGCGGAAAGCGGCAAGGGCGGCGGCCTGCGGCTGCAGAACGTCAACGGCACCGACGTGCAACGCAGTCCGAACGACAGCTCCAGGTGGTATCGCGTGAAGGTGACGAACAACATCATCGCGAACAACGTGGCGGGCTGGGCGGGCGGCGGCGTATCGCTGCAGGATGCCGTGGCGGTGAGCTTCATCAACAACACGGTCGTCTCGAACGACTCGACGGCGACGGCCGGCGTGCTGTTCAACACGTCCGCTGCGACCCAGGCCAATGTCGGGCCGCCGAACTGCACGACCTCGGGTTCGGAAACGACGTGCCAGCCGACCACGACGTCGCAGTACGAGCCGGCCGGCCTCGAGACCGCGCGCCACACGCAGAACCTGGTGGCGGCATTCACGAGGCCGAACGTGAAGTGCCCGGCGGGCCACCCGGACTGCACGACGTTCTCGAACCCGGTGCTCACGAACGACCTGTTCTGGCAGAACCGCACGTTCTACATCACGGTGGGAGGACTGGATCCGGGCATTGCGGGGCTGCAGAACGTGGTCACGCTCAATCCGTCGCTGAATCAGGCCGGGCACGCCACGGGCTACTGCGATCCGAAGGCGGTCTACTGGGACATCGGCGCGTTCGGCGACACCGGCGCCGCCAACCATGGGTCCGGTCTGACGATGAACCCGCAGTACTCGATCCTGACCGACGCCGGCGACTATCCGAACGCAAACAACAGCGGATCGAATCCGGACGTCGTGCATCAGTACTGCAACGGTGCGCGCGTGCCGCCGGAGGCGGGTGGCATCGGCATCACGGTGCCCCCGGGCATTGCGGACACGGTGCTGCCGAATCCGTTGTTCAGCCTGCTGCCTTCGGCGACGCCGGACGAGGGCAACAACTGGATCAACATGTCGTACGGTCCGCTGTCGCTGTTCAACGAGGCGCGCACGGGCGCGCAACGCAACACGCTGCTTGGCAACTACACGATCCCCGGGACCTCGCCGGCGGTCAACCATGCCACGGCAGCGGGTGCGCCGAATCGTGACATCTTCGGCACGCCGCGGCCGCAGCTGGGTGGCTACGACATCGGCGCAGTCGAGTTCGTGAGGCCCGGCGTGTTCGCCTCGCAGCCGTATCCGCTCGCGCTTGGCGTCAACGATCCGGTGACGCTGCTCGGATTGTTGCAGGGGATCCTGCCAAACGCCGCGAACAGCGGAGGGCTGCCCGGCATCGGAGGCGCTCAGGGCAATCAGGGCAATCAAGGCCAGCCTGCGCTGCCGGTGGGCACGCCGCCCGCGGTCACGACGCCGGCGGGTCTGAAGACACTGGGAGCGTTGCCATGAGCCAGCGTCTGCGCCGGACGCCGCCGGTCGTGCTGCTGGCCGGCAGCATCTGTCTCGCCGCCGCCTCGCTTCAGCCGGCGGTCGGCGAGGCCGGTGCGAGCGCGGCGGCGAAGCAGTCGCCGTACTCGCCGGCGAGCCTGCCGCAGCGCGCGCGGGGCTATTACGAACTGATGCAGGGCATCGACCACCTGAGCGTGCGCCGCACGGCGTCGGGCAACCTGATCCGCTTCAGCTATCGTGTGACGGACCCCGTGGCCGCGCGGCCGCTCGGCGAAAAGACCGCGACAGCCGTGATGTTCGGGCGCACGAGCCATGCATTGCTCGAAATCCCGGTGATGGACAAGGTCGGGGCGCTGCGCCAGAGCGGTCCGCTGGAAACCGGTCAGGAGTACTGGATGGTGTTCTCGAACAAGGGCGGTCTGATCAAGGCCGGGGAGCGCGTCGACGTATTCGTGGGGTCGTTCCACATCGACGGGCTGATAGTCGAATGAGTGCACAAGCGCTTTTCACGCGCAGACGAAGAGGAGATGACTCATGAACCGCTTTCTTTCGCTGGCGATCCGGACCGCGTCGGTGGTGACGCTCGCGGCAAGTGCTCCCCTCGCGCTCGCGGGGTCTTCCGCGGCGAGCGCCCAGACTGCGGGCGCGGCGCACATGAGTGCCGCGCAGATCGTCGAGCGCAACGTCGCCGCGCGCGGCGGCCTGCAGGCGTGGCACGCGGTCAACACGATGACGATGTCGGGGCAGCTCGAGGCGGGCGGCACGAAGAACACCAAACTTCCTTTCACGATGACGCTCAAGCGCCCGCGCAAGAGCCGTATCGAGGTCCGCTTCAACGAGCAGACGGCATTCCAGGTCTACGACGGCGCGCAAGGGTGGAAGGTCAGGCCGTTCCTCGGCCGCAATGAAGTGGAGCCCTACACGCCCGCGGAGGCCAAGGCGGCCGCGTCGTGGGCCGAACTGGATGGGCCGCTCATGGACTATGCGGCGAAAGGCACGCGCATCGACGTGCTCGGCATGGAAATGGTCGAGGGCCACCGCGCGTATGTGCTCAAGTTGACGATGAAAGACGGCGCGTCGCGCCGCGTATGGATCGATGCGGCCAGCTTTCTCGAACTGAAGGTCGACGGCGATGCGCGCAAACTCGACGGCAAGATGCACAACGTTGCGATCTTCTATCGCGACTATCGCAAGGAGGGCGGCCTCGTCATGCCGCATACGCTCGAAACGGTTGTCGTCGGCGCAAGAGGCACGCACAAGCTGATCATCGATAAGGTTGCGCTGAACCCGCAGGTGGACGACACCGCGTTTGCCAAGCCGCAGGTCACGGTGGCGAAAGTCACGCACCCCGCACCGGTCGTCAGCGCGAACCCAGCGCTGAGCCCGCGTCCGGCGGCGAGTGCGAACCCAGGCGCAAATGCGGGGGCGCACCCGGGCCCGCGCCAGAGCGCAAGCCACTAGCCGCTGGGTGCCCCCATGAGGTTGACGGCCATGAAACCAGTCGCAGTATGGGTGCTCGCCGGCAGTGTCGCCGCGGTCGTGTTCGCGGGAGAGCAGATCCCCGCGCACGATCTGAGTGCCGATGAGATCGTCCAGAAGAACGTCGACGCGAGAGGCGGCCTCGACGCATGGCGCAAAGTCCAGACCATGATCTGGTCCGGCCACGTGGATAGCGCCAATGCGCCCGCGCCGGACCTGCCGTTTGTCCTTGCAATGAAACGCCCGAACAAGACACGCTTCGAGGTCACTGTGTACAACCAGAAGTCCGTGCGCGTATTCGACGGTAGACAAGGCTGGAAACTGGGTCCGAACGGCATGGGCAGCGCGACGCCGCGGCCGTACTCGATGGACGAGGCGACGTCCGCGCGCGACGAGCAGGTGATCGACGGGCTCCTGATCGACCATGAAGCGAAGGGCGTCACCGTTACGCTCGAGGGCAAGGATCAGGTGGGCGGGCGCGATGCGTATCGCCTTGCCGCAAAGCTGCCTTCCGGTGTGATCCGCCATGTGTGGATCGACGCTCAAACGTTTCTCGACGTGCAGGTCGACCGCCAGGTGCGCACGCCGCGTGGGCAGACGGTCGTCGTGGACGTGAACTACAGCGACTTCAGGAGCGTCGAGGGGCTGCAGATACCGCTCGAGATCGAGAGTGGGGCACCGGCGTCCGACAAAAAGGACAAGCTCACGATCGACAAGGTGTCGCTCAATCCGGCGCTGGACGATGGCATCTTCACGAGACCCGCACCGCCGCAGATGCACCGCAAATCGGTTTCGATCGACGTCGATGCCTCGCCGGCGCTGCCCGGCGCGGGACATCCGTCGCCCTGATCATGAAGCGCACGGCAAGCGGGCCGAGAGGCCGCACACGGGCACCGTCGCGGGCGACGCGATGGTTGGCTCCATGCGCGTTGCTCGCCGCGCTGATCGTGCCTGTGCGCGAGGCGCGTTGCGCGCCTGCCGCCCCACCGGTCGCGACGGCGAGCGCCGGGCAGGCGCTCTATCAGCAGGGCGTACTGGGTTCGGGCGAAGCGCTCGAAGCGATGCACGACGGGGGCGTGCACCTGCAAGGCGCAGCCGCGGCCTGTGTGAACTGTCATCGACGCAGTGGCCTCGGCTCGCGGGAGGGCAACAGCAGCATTCCGCCAATCAGCTGGCGCTACCTCGTCGAGCCGCGCACGCAAACTCCGGAGGATCGCGACTTGCCGTACGTTCCCGGGATGCGCGCCGAACGTGAACCGTACACCGAGGCGACGGTCGCCCGCGCGATTCGCGAAGGCATCGACTCCGAAGGCAAGCCGCTCAGCAGCCTGATGCCGCAGTACGCGCTGAACGACGCCGATATGCAGGCGCTGATCGGTTATCTGAAGCAGCTCGATCGGCGCAGGCCGACGGGTGTCACCGATACCGTGCTGCACTTCGCGACCATCATCACCCCCGATGCCGACCCGGTGAAACGCGCGGGCATGCTCGATGTGCTCACGCATTACTTCGCCGACAAGAACGTCTTTCCGCTCGGTGCGGTGCCGCCGTTGCGTTCGTCGCGCAAGATGATGTTCATGGTCAATCGCCGCTGGGAACTGCACGTGTGGGAGCTAAAAGGTCCGCCGGACACCTGGCGCGGGCAACTCACGCAGTTTCTGGCCCGGCAGCCGGTGTTCGCGGTGTTGTCGGGTCTCGGCGGCAAAAACTGGGCGCCGATTCACGACTTCTGCGAGCAGGAGGCCGTGCCGTGTCTCTTTCCCAACGTCGAGGTGCCGATCGAAAACGATCGCGACTTCTATTCCGTGTACTTCTCGAAGGGCGTGCTGCTCGAGTCGGAGCTGATTGCGGCGCGCATCGTCGATGAAACCGGCGCGCCGCAGGCGCAGGGCACGAAAGAGGCGAAGGCGCCGACACACGTCTGGCAGGTCTATCGTACCGGCGACAACGGCGAACGCGGAGCGCAGTCGCTCGCCACGGCGCTGGCGGCTCACGGCATTGCGGTATCGAATCACGCACTCGCCCCGGGTGAGGGCATTGCAGGTGCGCTGCACGGCATACCGCGCTCGGATGTGCTTGTGTTGTGGCTGCGTCCGCCCGATATTGCGGCGCTCGCGCGGATCCCTCCAGCGACGCATACGGTGTTCATGTCGGGCCTCATGGGTGGGCTGGATAGTATCCCCTTGCCGACGAGCTGGCGCGGCGTCACGCGCCTTGCGTACCCGTTCGATTTGCCGGAAGGGCGCCGCGTGCGCGTCGACTACGCGTTCGGCTGGTTCTCGATCAGACAGATACCGATGGTGGCTCCCCAGGTGCAGGCGGACACCTACCTCGCCTGCGGTCTGCTCGCCGAGACCCTGAGCCATATGGTCGATGCGTTCGTGAGGGACTATCTGGTGGAGCGGGTTCAGGACATGCTCGAACGCCGCATCCTGACGGGCTACTATCCGCGCCTGACGCTGGCGCCGGGGCAGACATTCGCGTCCAAGGGCGGCTATATCGTTCGCTTTGCCGGGCCGGACCACATCAAGCTCGTCGCCGATGGGGACTGGATCGTGCCGTGAGATCGATGGCGCTTTGCGGGGCGTGTCGTGCATCTGCACACTTTCTACGGAAAGCGGGAAGCTCAAATGCGACGCGTCTATCTTTTGCTGCCTACCGCACAGCGCGCGCGCGCGGTCGCCGGCGAACTGCTTTTGCATCGGGTCGAGTGGCGGCATATGCATGTCATCGCCAACGAGAATGTGTCGCTCGACGGCTTGCCGCAGGCATCGCTCGCGCAACGCAGCGATCTGCTTGCTTCGCTGGCTCGAGGCGCGGCAGTGGGCTGTGCGATCGGGCTGCTGGTGGCGCTGATTGCGCTTGTGTGCCCGCCCGAAGACGTACGGATTGCCGGCGGCACAGTGGTGATCCTCGCACTTTCGGGCGCAGGATTCGGCGCCGGGGTAGCGGCCGTGGTCGGCGTCGAGGTGCGCAACACGCGCTTGAAGCGCTTCGAAGAAGCGATCCTCCGCGGCGAGCTTTTGATGATGATCGACGTCCCGAAGGAGCGCGTGGAGGAGATCGAGGACATGATCGAGCTTCACCATGTACAGGCGCACGGCGAGGGATCGGACAAGACCATTGCCTTGTTTCGGTGACGTGGGCCCGCACGCGGTAGACAACGGAGGGAGAGCGTAGGACGCAGCACCGCTGCAAGTGTTCGCGTTCTACGTCGCAGAGGGCGTCCGGCCGGCTGAACTGGTCCCCAGTCGGCCGGTTCGCTATGCTCCGGGGCGTGCAATCAGGCTCAACTGGACGCGAGGAGCTGCTTGTAGCGCGCCAGCACGCGCGGAACGTACAGACGCGTTTCCGGCAGCGACGGCACGCGATAGCCGGCGCGAATCACCGCGTTTTCACCGGCATTGTAGGCGGCCAGCGCGAGTTCCACATCGTCCTTGAACAGGTCGAGAAGAAAGCGAAGGTAGCGGGCGCCGGCCAGCACGTTGTCTCGTGGATTGAACATGTCGCCGTGCGAGAATCGCGCAGCGGTATCGGGCATCAACTGCATCAGTCCCAGCGCGCCTTTGTCCGAAACCGCCTTCGGGTTGTATCCCGACTCGATGTCGATCACCGCGCGAAGCAGTTCGGGTTGAACGCGAAAGGAGCGGCTCGCTTCGTCGATCACGTCCGCGTACAGGGGGGAGTCGGCGCCGCCCGATGACTTGCGCGACCGGCGCCTGGCGCCGGGTTCGCCTGGCGGTTCGCCCGCAACGATCACCTTCAATCCCGGCTTGCCGCGCACGTTCGTCAGAACGATGGCGCCGTTGCTGTCGACGGTGCCGAAAATTTGTGCGCACGCCGGTCCCGGCAACACCGCACCGAGCATCGCGAATGCGGCAATGATCGCGTTTCCGAAGCTGGATGACGGGTGGCAATGCATCGTTGTTTTCTCCTGCACCTGAATTGTGGTGGAAGAAAAAACGGCTCGGCAATGGGGCACCTCCCTACACTTTGTGACGCGAAAGCGCGCTCAAAAAGCGCATTGCAGAAACTTAACATTCGAAATAAATGGTAATGGACGGTAATCAACGGCAGCCGCTCCGCAGTCATGCCTGGCGCCTTGATTCTTCTCGCCGGATGCAAATATCATCGATCAATTTTCACGCAATGATAAAAATGAACCGGCTTCCTGCCATCCATTGCGGCAGCTAATCTTCTGGGGATTTAAAAAGGATTCGAAAATGAAACATTTTTCGGCACTCGACGCGCGGCCGGAATGTCCCAACAAGTGGAGATGCGCGCCGTTGCTTGCTCTGCGCGAAGTGGCGTGAACCTTGCGAAGGGCAGGTACACACACAGTAACCCGAAAATAACACAAAGCTAACAGTTAGGAATTCGAATGTAAAGAGTGAAAGCTGTGTGGAAGGGAAGAATTTCGTCGAAGCGTTAATGCGGTGAAGACGGCCGAGGGCACGGGTACCGGGAGACAAGACGTGAACATGAAATGTCGCGTTGTAATCGCAGAGGATCACGATCTGCTGCGAAATGGTCTACGTTCGATGCTGTGTGCGCAAGCCGACTACGACGTCGTCGGCGAAGCGCGTGACGGCAAAGAGGCCTGCCAGCAGGCGATGACACTCGCCCCCCAACTGATCCTGATGGATCTGTCGATGCGGGGGATGAACGGCATCGACGCCAGCGCGACAATCAAACGGCGATCGCCGGGCATCCGGATCATCGCGCTCACGGTGCATCAAAACGAGGAGTACGTGCGGGAAGCGCTGCGTGCCGGCGTCGACGGTTACGTGCTGAAGGACGTCTCGTTCGAGGAACTGCTGGTCGCGATGCGCTCTGTCATGCAGGGCAAGAAGCATCTGAGTGCGGACGTATACGGGTTTATGGTCGACTCGTTCGTCAGCGGCCGCGAAGCGCCCGCACCGAAGCATGCGTGGGACGTGCTGACGGCGCGCGAGCGCAGCGTGCTGAAACTGATCGCGGAAGGACGCACCAACCGTCAGGTCGGACAATATCTGAACCTGAGTCCCAAGACCATCGAGAAGTATCGCGCGAGCATGATGCACAAGCTCCATATCGCCAACCTGACCGAGCTGGTTCTCGTTGCGATGAGCATGGGTTTGCTGACGTCGCTCGCCGCCAAATGCGCTGAGCCGGATGTGGACGACGAGCATTTGCCGGAACGCGCCGATCCGGCGCCGGGCCCGGGGCCAGGCGGCGAAGAGCCCGAATGCAGGCTGGGCGAGACGGGAACCTGAATGCGGCGAGGGCGGCGCTAGCGCGTCCAGGTCGCGCAGACGAGGGTCCCGGTTGCGGCGGACGACTCGATCGAAAACGCGCCGCCGTGCATCTCTACACGGTGCTGCATGCCGATGAGTCCCAACCCTGTTGTATACGCTTCGTCCGTGGCGAATGGATGGTTCTCGTAGCCAATGCCGTTGTCCCGAATCGTCAACATCAGGCGGGCCGCATCGCTGCGCAGGCTGAGCGAGATTTCGGTCGCCGCGGCATGCTTGACGGCGTTATTCAGCGCCTCCTGAGCCACCCTGAACATGTCGGCTTTCAGATGCTCGGGCACGTCCTTATCCGCGACATCGCAGTCGAACACGACCGACATCGCCCCCGTGCCGCGTTCGATGCGCCGGCACAGCGAACCCAATGCCGCGGGCAGCCCCAGTTTGTCGAGCATGAGCGGCCTCAGTTCACCGCATATCTGCCGCACGTCGCCAATCGTTTCGCGGATCCTGAATACGGTCGAATCCAGTAGCTGCACCGCATCGTCGACCTGACCGCGGCGTATGCGCATCAGCGCGTCCTCTGTCATCAGCTTGACGAGGGTGAGCGCCTGGCCGAGGCCGTCGTGCAACTCCGAAGCGAGCCGCTGGCGTTCTTTCTGCTGACCTATCATCAGATACGTCTGGCACAACCGCTCGCTTGCGTCGAGCAACTCCGAGTCGGCAGACCCGGGCTCGATGATCAGCGGTTCTTCGAAAAGCGTCAGCAAGACGCCCGAATTCATCGTCTTCGCGGGCACCCATTGCTGATGCAGTGCAAGCCGCGTTGGGTGACCGGTTCGGCCAGTGAGCAGGGCCTTGAACGAATGAAACTCGCGAGCCGCGCTGGCGGACAAGTCGTCTGTCAACGCCGCATGAGCGTCGTCGGGCGCAAGATCGACGAGACGCTTGCCGACGAGTTCGGCGCTCGAGTAGCCTAGCAGTGCGGCCGCGCTGCGGTTTGCCGACACGAAGATTCCAGCGGGCGTGAGAATCGCAAGCGCTGCGCCGCGCGCATCGGTGACGACGCCGGCTTCGGGCTGACTGGCGCAGGCTGCACGACGAAGCTTGCGCATTGCTTCGATCAGATCGAGCAATCTTACCTGCGGTCCTCCAGGCTGAATCGCATCCATTGGAGCTCCCCCCGATGCGTCGATATAAGCAGATCGTAAGAATATCGGGATTTTAGGCCGTGATCGGTGCGGGCCGCAACGGGTAATGTGCGGGCTCGTAGTATGGGGACCCCCCCATTGCACGGTGCGGGTTTTCCATCAAGCGGGCATACCCTACCGTCGTTTGGGGTCCCTCCACCCATGACGCTCGTTGGCAAATTCATGACACTGGGCTCGCAAGGGAGTGAAAGCGCCGCGACCTGCGCATCGCGAGAAGCGACCTTTCTCCTCATTTCTGGAGACCGGTATGAACAGGACTGCAAAATTAAGGCTTGGGGTGCTGGCTGGCATGGCACTCGCGGCAACCGCGGCATGGAGCGCACCGGCCGATGACGCCGCCGCCGATCCTCACATGCATCATCACATGATGGCGGGTATGACGACGCGCACGACCGGGCAATACACGCTGCCTTCGGTGGACCTCGTGCGCGACGACGGCAAGACCGTTTCGCTCGTCGACGAGTTGAACGACGGCCGTCCGGTGATCGTCACGTTCATCTATACCACCTGCACGACGATCTGCCCGATGACCAGCCAGACGCTCGAGCAATTTCAGAACGATCTGGGCGACGATCGCAACAAGGTCCATATCGTGTCGATCTCGATCGACCCGGAACAGGACACGCCCGCACGCCTGAAGGCCTATGCGGCCAGGTTCGAAGCCGGCCCCGAGTGGCAGCACTATACCGGCACGGTCGAGGCGAGCATTGCGGCGCAGCGCGCGTTCAACGTCTATCGGGGCGACAAGATGAATCACACGCCGGTTGCCTTCCTGCGCGCCGCACCGGGCAAGCCCTGGCTGCGCATCGACGGCTTTGCCACGCCTTCTGAACTGCTCGCCGCCTATCACGATGTCGTCGCTTCCAACTAGGCCTGCAGTGTCCCGCAAGGAGCGACGAAATTGGAAAAAAGACATCGTGTGCTGATTGCCGAGGACCAGCATTTATTGCGCAGCGGACTTTGCCGCATGGTGTCCGAACTGGACGACTATTGCATCGTCGGCGAGGCGAGCGGCGGGCTCGAAGCCCATCGCCTCGCGAGAGAGACGCTGCCCGATCTGGTCCTGATGGATCTGACGATGCCCGGCGGCAGTGGCTTCGATGCGATCACCGCGATCAAGCGCGAGTTCCCGCGCGTCCGGATCATCGTCCTCACCGTTCACTGGAGCGAAGACCACGTGCGCGAGGCGTTCGCCGCGGGCGCCGACGGCTACGTGGTCAAGGACGCGTCGTTCGATCAACTGGTGCGGGAAATGCGCTTCGTGTTGCAGGGCAAGCGTGTGCCCGGCGCCAACCGGATCAGCGGAGGGGCGCACGGATCGCAGGAAGACTTCGCCCACAAGGCGCAGCTCTGGAACGCGTTGACGGGCCGCGAACGCACGGTGCTGCGGCTCGTGGTAGAAGGGCACACCAACCGCCAGGTGGGCGAGTGCCTGAGCCTCAGCCCCAAGACCATCGAAAAGCATCGTGCGAACCTGATGCGCAAGCTCGGCATCCGGAACCTGAACGGTCTTGTGCGCATTGCGATCGACATGGGCGTGCTGTCGTTGCCCGACGACGAGCATGTGTGAAATCCCTCCAGACGCGATCGTGCAACTGGAGGGTCTTTACCCATGTCTTTGGACGGCACTCCCTACTACTTGCCCGTATCGACCTGAACAAGAATGCATTGAACGGCTTCAGCGGCGCTGAAGCGGTGAGTCGATACAGGGGGGGGAGCCGTGCACAGCGAATCGACCTCTATCCAACACGGTGTGCCGATGCCCGAGTCAAAGGCGCCGCGGCGTTGCGCCGGTCGTGCGGCACCGGCGCGCACGTATGCGCGCCGCGGCTTCACGCTGCTCGAACTGCTCGTCGTGATGGTCATCATCGGCTTGCTCGCCGGTCTCGTTGCGCCCCGATATTTCGAACAGGTCGGCAAGTCGAACGTCAAGATCGCACGTGCGCAGATCGTGTCGCTCGGGCAGGCGCTGGATCAATACCGGCTCGACGTCGGCGCTTATCCGACGACCGAAGAAGGCCTGGAGGCGCTCGTGGAGAAGCCGCAGAATGCCACGCGCTGGAGCGGGCCGTATCTGCAGAAGGCGGTGCCCGTGGATCCGTGGGATCGCCCGTATCAGTATCGTTCGCCTGGCGACCATGGCGACTACGACCTGTTTTCGCTCGGCAAGAACGGACGCGGTGACGGCACGGGCGAGAACGTCACGATCTCGTCGTGGTAGGGGCGCGCGGCGCGGTCGTCGCGCCGCCGGTGGGTTGTCTGCAAGGAGGTTCGACGTGAAGTACGTGCTGCGTGTCTTCGATACGAATGGCTCGGTCCAGACGCTTCGCATCGACAGCGAAACGCCCGCGGCAGCCACGGCACTCGCGCGTTCCCGCGGTCTGCGCGTCGTCTCGGTGCGCGCCGAGGGCGGCCGGCGGCAACGTGCGAACCGGCTGGGGCTTCCCGGAGGCCGGTTCAACGTCGAACTCTTTGCGCGCGAGCTAGCGGCGCTGCTCGATGCGGGCGTGGGCGTCGTCGACGCGTTGCGCACGCTCGGCGGCAACGAGCGCCGCGAGACGTCGGCGCAAGTGTATCGCGACCTCTTGCGTCAGCTCGAAGAGGGGCACTCGCTGTCCGCGGCGCTCGAGCACGCAAGCCATATCTTCCCGCTGGTTCTGGTTGCGTGCGTGAAGGCGAGCGAGCAGACCGGCGGCCTTGCCGACAGCCTTACGCGTTACTCGCGCAACAGCGCGACACTCCACGAGCTGCGTGCGCGTGTGGTGTCCGCGGCGATCTACCCGACGGTCCTGCTGTTCGTCGGCGCGGCGGTCGTCCTCTTCCTGCTCGGTTTCGTGGTGCCGCGCTTCGCGAGCCTGCTCGAACACAGCGGGCGCGAGCTGCCGCTGCTGTCGCGCATGCTGATGGCCTGGGGCGGGTTGGTGCACGCGCACGGGTCCGGGCTGTCCGTGAGCGTCGCGGTGCTGGCCGTGGCGACCGGCTTCGCCTTGCGCCGCCCGTTCGTGCGCAACTGGATCGCCGATCGCATGCTGGCGCTGCCCGGTATCGGGCAACACTTTCGCGTGTTTCGTCAGTCGCAGTTCTATCGCACGACGGCCATGCTCGTGGATGGCGGCATTCCCGCCGTGAAGGCCTTCGACCTCGCACAGGGCCTGGTTGGACGAGCGGACCAGACGGCGCTCGCGGGCGCGCTGCACCAGGTGCGCAACGGCGCGAAAGTTTCGGACGCGTTTCAGGAGGCGGGGCTCGCCAACGCGATCGCGTACCGCCTGTTGACGGTCGCCGAGAAGACCGGCGGTCTCGGGCCCGTGCTCGACCGCATCGCGGCGTTCCAGGAGGCGCAGGTATCGCGCACGATCGATCTGATTTCGCGCTTGATCGAGCCCGCGATGATGATCTTCATCGGCGTGGTGATAGGCGGGATCGTGGTGCTGATGTACATGCCGATCTTCGAAATTGCGTCGAGCATTCAGTAAACCGAATTGGGGAAGCACGTGGATACCGTCATCGCCCAGCCGGATGGCCCACAAGCCGAAGCGCGCGCCGATCTGCGCGACGCACTGAGAGCGCTCGGCGAGCGGCATGGTTCCGGCATTCGCGCGCTCGAGGAGCTGATGGCGCAAACCGCGCTCAGCGCGGACGAACTGCGCGTGCAACTGGCCGCGCTGTTCCGCATGAAGTCGATCGGCATGCGTGAGCTGAATCAGCTCGAGCCGGATTTCGAAGTGATTTCGTTCGTCGAAGCGACGACTCGCCTCTGCGTGTGCTTCCGCGATCGCGACACCACTCGCGGGCTGCTGTTCGCGATTGCCGATCCGCTCGATGCGCGCACGCGCGGCTGGGTCGAGCATCGGATGCGCTCGCAGCCGGGCGTCCCGTATAGCTGGGCGCTCGCGAGCGCGGGAGACATCAATGCGTATCTGACCGTGCGCGAAAAGGACGTGCGCGCGATGGATTCTCTCGCGTTCGACGATCCGATCCAGAAGACGGTCGATCCGGCCTCACTGGCGTTGACGCTGCAGGGCATCAGCAGCGACGACAGTCCTGTGGTCAGGCTGCTCAACTCGACGATCTACGACGCGCTCAAGATGATGGCGAGCGACATTCACCTCGAATGCCGCGCCAATGGGCTGATGATCAAGTGCCGCGTGGATGGCGTGCTCGCCGTGGTCGGCCGTGCCGAGGGACGCGACGTCGCGGACCAGGTGCTCTCGCGCGTGAAGGTGATCTCCGAGCTCGATATCGCCGAGCGCCGTGTGCCGCAGGACGGCCGTTTCAAGGCGCAGTACGCGGGGCGTGAAATCGACTTCCGCGTGTCGATCATGCCGAATCAGTTCGGCGAGGATGCGGTGCTGCGGATTCTCGACCGCTATCAGCTTTCGCAATCGGCGGGCGGTCTGACGCTCGAGGCACTCGGTTTTCAGGAGGCCGATACGCGCTTCATGCGCAAGCTCGCGTCGATGCCGTACGGCATGCTGCTCGTCACGGGTCCGACCGGCAGCGGCAAGACGACGACGCTCTACGCGATCCTCACGGAAATCAACAACGGCCTCGAGAAGATCGTGACGATCGAGGATCCGGTCGAATACCAGCTGGGCGAAATCCTGCAAATTCCGGTCAACGAGGCGAAAGGGCTCACGTTCGCCCGCGGGCTGCGCTCGATTCTTCGCCATGACCCGGACAAGATCATGGTCGGGGAAATCCGCGATCCGGAAACAGCGCAGATCGCCGTGCAGGCGGCATTGACCGGGCACCAGGTATTCACGACCGTCCACGCGAACAACGTGTTCGACGTGATCGGCCGTTTCACCAACATGGAGGTCGATCCCTACAGCTTCGTCTCCGCGCTCAATGGCGTGGTGGCGCAGCGCCTGTTGCGGCAATGCTGCCCGGACTGCGTGACCGAAGACAGGGTGGACACGGAAACGCTCATCCGCTCGGGCATCGACCCGGACGCTGCGGGCAGCTACCTCTTTCGCCGCGGCGCCGGCTGTGGCACATGCCGAGGCAGCGGCTATCGGGGACGGCGAGCGATCGCGGAGGCACTGCGCATGAACGACGAGTTGCGGCAACTGCTGTCGGAGCGGGCACCGCTCGGTCAAATCAAGGCTGCGGCGATGCGCTACGGCATGCAGACACTGCGCGTCGCCGCGATCGATCTGGTGAAGCGCGGCGAAACGACTCTCGAGGAGATCAATCGTGTCACGATGGTCGAATAGTCCGGTTGCGATCGGAGTCGGCACACGCGAGATCGTCGTCGGGGTACGCGCGCCCGGACTTCTGCGGCCGCGCAAGCACCTGCCGCCTGCGGAGCCGGCCAGCTTCACGATTCCCGATGACCAGTACGGCACAGAGGCGGGTCTGCTCGACGCGCTGCGCGCGGCGCTCGCCGCCACGCCCGGCGCGGATGCCGCCGATGCGGATGGTCAGGCGCCCCGCGCAACGAAGGCACCGACGCGCAATGCACACGTGGTGCTGGACGACTTCTGGGGCATCCACGCGATATTGCGCGGCGACTTTCGCACGCTGCGGGCGCGCGAGCTCGAAGAGGTCGCGCTGGCCCATTTCACCGACACCTATGGGGTCGACGGCGCCACGCTGCTGGTGCGCTTCTGCGTGCAGCAGGGCGGACGTGCGCTGTTTGCGAGCGCCATGTCGCGCGCGCTTCATGACGGCATTCATGAGGCCGGCGCGTCCGGACATCTGCGAATTGCGCGCCTGAAACTGGGCCTGCCTGAAATGCTCAATTGCATCGACGTTGCAGCGGGCGGCGACGCACTGCTGATTTTCGTTGCGGACGAACTGATGCAGGCCGTGATGATCGAGCGGCGCGGCTGGGCCGCCTACGATGCGCAGCGCCTGTTTCCCGGCGATGCGGACAATGCATCACGGCTTGCCGAACTGGCCGAGCAACTGTTCGAACGCTCGGCGACGCGAGCGGGCCTCAAGCGAGAGGACTGCACGATCTATCTGTTCGGCAACGACACCGACCCGGCGCCGTTCGAAGCGCGTTTTGCGGCCGCGGTTCGGCCGGCACAGCCGGCGACGGACAACTCGCCCGCGCGCCGGCTCATGGAGTATGCGCAATGATCCAGGTCCTCGATATCGACTTCGGCAGACGGCGTGCGCGCACCGGGACGAGCGGCCTGATCCTGCTATGTGTCGCCGTTCTGCTGCTGCTCGGATGCGGCGCGCGGCTTTGGCGTGCCTATGCCGAGAGCGATCGCGTGCAGGCGCAGCTCGACGCCGTGCGCCATCGAACGTTTGCGCAAAGGCACGCGGTGAAGCCGCCGCCTACGCTGGCTGCGAGGCTCGCGGAAAAGCAGAACCTGTCGATACTGCGAGAACTGACCGTACCGTGGCAGGACCTCTTTTCGATCGTGGAAGATTATCCGGACCATGACGTCGCGCTGATCGGCATCGACCAGAACCCGGCGCAGAGCCAGATTCGTATCACCGCTGAAGCGAAGAATGTCGATGCGATGATTGCGTATCTGAAGTATCTGCAGACGAGCGTGTTGCTGCGCGAAGCGGTACTCAACGACCATCTGGTGGAGAACAACGTGCCGGGCAAGCCGGTTCGTTTCCAGATCACCGCCGTCTGGAGGAAGTCATGAATGCGGCTCCGTTGCGCGACCGGCTACTGACACTGCGATTCGAGCTGCGGCGTCTGTTCGGCCTGCCTGGATTGATCGGCGTCCTGATGATTGGCGCGGCGGTACTCATGTGCGCCGAGATTGCCAGCGTGGAAGCCGATACGAAGGAGATGCAGGCCCCGGCCCATGTCGTCGAGGCCGCCCAGACGCGTCATGCAATCGGCAAGCACGATGCGCAGGTCGATGCGGTCGCGCTCGAGGCGTTGCCCGAACTGTTTCCGCGCTTTTCGCAGAGCGCGGATGATATCGCGTCCATCTTCGAACAGGCGCGCGGCAGCAAACTGACGCTAGGGTCTGCTGAGTATCAGGTGAGCACGGACGCGGGCGCGCGCTTCACACGCTACCAGGTGATGCTGCCCGTCAAGGATCAGTACAGCGCAATCCGGCATTTTCTCGCGTTGGTGCTCAACAACGTGCCGAATGCAGCGCTGCGGGAAATCCATGTCGAACGTCCCGCGGTGGACGGCAATATACTCGATGCGCGGGTGCGCTTCGAACTGATTTACCGGAGCGCCCAGCCATGAAACCCGCTCTGCCCATGCGTGTGCTGTTGGTGTTTTGCGCAATCGCGGCCGCCGGGGCAGGGTATCGCGTGCTGGTCGCGGCGCGCCAGATGCCGGCGCAGGTCGTTGCGCTCGACAGCCAGCGTCGCATCGATATGCATGCGAGGCTGGATGCCAGGCGTCACACGCATGCCACCGAGGCTGCCGCGAAGGCTGCGGCGACTGCGTCTGCGTCTGCGTCGGCGTCGTCGGCGTCGTCGTCGGCCCATGCGAAGCTCGTTTCGTTGCGCGCGCCGCTTTCGCTCGAATCGGCCCACGATCCCTTCACGGCGTCATCGTGGCTTCCGCCGCCGCCCGTCGAAGTGCCGGCCGCGCCGGTGCGGCCCGCGCCGCCCACTGCGCCGCCCGTGCCTTTCGCCTACGTGGGGCAACTCGATGCCAAGGCGGCGAAGCCGCAAGTCTTTCTCAGCAACGCAGACCAGTTGCTGATCGTGTCGCCGGGCGACGTGATCGACAACCAGTACCGCGTCGAGTCCGTGTCGGAGTCGGACGTCGTGTTGACCTATCTGCCGCTGCACGAAAGACAGGTGGTCGCCATTCCACGAGAGGACAAGTAAATGAAAACCTCACGCACACGGGGTGCGGGCCGCGACTCAGGCAGCGGCCCAGCAAGACGCCTCTCGCCAGTCATCTGGCACCCTGTTCCTCGCCCGGACGCGATTCAGGTCGCGAGAAGACGAGCGCTTGCCATTGCGGTGTCCGTGCTCGCCTTTAGCGGCTGCATGCACGTGCCGAACGTGCATGACGATCCGACCGACGCCCAGGCGAAGGTCGACTATCTGAACCAGCGCAACGCCCAGGTCAACACGCTGCTCGACCAGGCCGATCAGTACCGCAAGAACTATCAGTACGACGAAGCGATCCGCAATCTCTTCCAGGCGTACGACATCGACCCGACCAATGAGCGTATCCGCAAGATCGGCCTGCAGATCGATCAGGACCGCAAGGACCTGGCCATCCTCCAGGAGGCCCAACGCATGATGAAGCGCGGCGCGTATGCGCAGGCGGCCGAGCGGGTGCACCGCGTGCTGGTGGAGAACCCGACCAACACCCTTGCGCAGCAGATGCAGACTGAACTCAACGCCAAACTCAGCCAGCAGCGCGCGGATCGCGATGACAAGCTTGCGGCTTCGTCGATCATGCAGAAGCCCGTGACGCTGCAGTTTCGCGACGCGAACGTGCGCATGGTGTTCGAAGCGTTGTCGCGCACCACGGGATTGAACGTGATCTTCGACCGTGACGTCCGCGCCGATCTGAAGACAACGATCTTCGTGACGAACGCGTCGGTGCAGGACACGGTCGACATGATTCTGATGCAGAACCAGCTCGACAAGAAGCAACTCAACGCGAACACGCTGTTCATTTATCCCGCCACGCCTGCCAAGCAGCTCGAATATCAGGAACTCAAGGTGCGCACGTTCCAGCTGTCGAACGTCGACGCCAAGCAGATCCAGCAGTTGCTCAAGAGCATTCTGAAGGTCAAGGAAGTCGTGATCGACGAGCGTGCGAATACGGTAACGGTTCGCGGCACACCCGACACGATCAAGGTGGCCGAGGAAATGATCGCCGCGCAGGATTTGCCGGACCCCGAGGTGATGATGGAAGTCGAGGTGCTGGAAGTGTCGCACGAGCGCCTCACCGATCTGGGTATCGACTGGCCCAACTCGTTCACGATGTCGACGCCGAGCACCGCGACGACATGGGGCCTGCTGCATCATCTGACGATCAATGAACTGAATGTCAGCAGCCTCTCGGCCACGGCGAACTTCAAGCTCACCGATACCGACGCGAATCTCCTCGCGAGCCCGCGTATCAGGACGCGCAACAACGAGAAGGCGCGCATCATGATCGGCGATAAGGTGCCGGTGATTTCGAGTTCCAGCACGCCGAGCACGAGCGGCCCGTCCTATACGCAAATGATTCAGTACCTCGATGTCGGCATCAAGCTCGAGGTGCAGCCACGGGTTTATCGCGACGGCGACGTCGGCATGCAGCTGAATCTCGAAGTCAGCAACATCACGAATACGATTTCGAGCAGCAATTCGAACGGCCTGAATTCGCTCGCCTATCAGATCGGCACGCGCAGCGCCTCGACGAGTCTGCGCTTGCGCGATGGCGAAACGCAGATTCTCGGCGGCCTCATCTCGGACGAAGACCGCAGGAACGCCAACAAGGTGCCCGGTCTTGGCCAGTTGCCGGTGCTGGGGAGGCTGTTCTCCAACCACCAGGGCGACCACGTCAAGACGGAGATCGTGTTGCAGATCACACCGCACATCGTCCGGCCGCAGCTTGCCGCCGATGCGGATACGCAGGAGTTGTGGTCGGGCACCGATGTCAACGTGCACGCCGATCAGCTCCGGCTGGACCCCGTCGTGGCGAACGCGGCAACGTCCATGGCGCCTGCGGTGAAGCCGATGCCGGGCATGGTCGGCGGCGGTACGGTTGGAGGCGCGTCGTCGCGAGGCGGCGCCGAGGCGTACCCCGCGCTGCCGTCGCCTTCGAACGGCGCGTTCGGGCAAATGGCCCCGCCGCCGCGCACGACGCCGCCCCCCGAACCGTACGGCGGACGCTTCTCGCGAACACCCACGCCGCAAGCGGCTCCCGCGCCGCAGTCCGGCCAGGGCGCGGCGCCGGCATCGGCCGAACCAACGGCCGCGGAGCAGGCGGGTGGCGAAGCTGCGGCCGCCGCGGCGCCACCGCCCGCAGCGCCTGCGCCCCCCGCACCGCCGCCGATGCTGACGATGCCGCCTGGGACGATGCCGAGCGATAACCCGCTTCGCCCCGTCGAGGGTGGGTACTAAGCCGTGGCTACCGGAACGGCCACGATGCGCCTGCGCGCCGCACGCCAGTTCGAGCAGCGTGGATTTACGCTGATCGAACTGGTCGTCACGCTCGCGCTCGTCGGCATTCTCGCGCTAGCAATCATGCCGTTTTCGGAGCTGATGGTGCAGCGTCAGAAGGAGCAGCAGCTAAGCGACGCATTGCGCGAGATCCGTACCGCGCTCGACGCCTACAAGGAGGCGAGCGATACCGGTCTCATCGACAAGGACGCCGAAGCATCCGGCTATCCGCCGACGTTGAGCGTGCTCGTGACGGGTGTGAAGAACGCCAGGGATCCGAAAGGCGGGCTGCTGATGTTCCTGCGTCACGTGCCGCGCGATCCTTTCTTTAGCGGCGACCCGGACACGCTTGCCGAGGATACATGGAGCGTGCGGTCTTATGGAGAGCCGCCGGATCAGGCAGCGGGCGGCGACCCGGGCATGAGCAGCGAACAGGCTGGCAAGGATGTGTTCGACGTGTCGTCGAAATCCGATCGCGTCGGCATTAACGGCGTCCCGTACAAACAATGGTGACGATGCATCATGAAACCCGCTCGCACTCGCAAGGCCCGTGGCTTCACGCTGATCGAACTCGTCGTCGTGATGGCCATCATCGGCCTGCTTCTGACAATTGCGGTGCCGCGCTACATGCACAGCATCGAACGCGGCAAGGAGCAGGTCAGGCAGCAGAACGTCGCGGTGATGCGCAACGCGATCGATCAGTACTACGGAGACAACGGCCAGTATCCCGAGACACTCGACGAACTGGTGGCGAAGCATTACTTGCGCGCCGTTCCTGTCGATCCGGTCAATGGCGACGAAAAATGGGCGGTAATCGCTTCGCCGGACGAAAACAAGCCGGGCGTCTACGACGTGGCGCCGGCAAGTGCTCCTCAGGGAGCGCCACCGCGCGCAGAGGGGAGCGCAAAATGATCCGCGCGGCCTGCACGGCACGTGTCGCCTCGCGCGCGAGAGCGCGCGTGAGGCGACGCTCGCGGCCGCGTGCCGCGCGTGAGGGCGGGCTGGTGCTGCTGACGCTCCTGATTGCGCTGATGCTGATGTCGATTGCCTTGGCGGGGGCGCTCGACGTGTGGTCGCTGCAACGCCGCCGCGAGCAGGAGAAGCAGCTGCTGTTCGCCGGCAACCAGTACCGGCTCGCGATTCTGAGGTATTACCGCGTCGGCCGGGCTTATCCCGCATCGGTCGACGAACTGCTCGACGACCGACGATTTCCCAAGCCCTTGCATCATCTGCGCTTTGCCTATCCGGATCCGGTCACGGGCAAGAACGACTGGGTGCCCATGCTGCAGGGCGATCGCTTCTACGGGGTGTTCAGCCGCTCAGACGAGGCCACGGTCAAGCGCGCCGGATTTCCGCGGCAGTACGAGGATTTCGAGGGGGCGCAGACCTACGACGGGTGGAAGTTCCTGTTTCTGGCCCCGGGCCTGCGAACCACGCAGAGCAATGCCGGCGGCCTTGCCGCGCCCAGTAAATCGACCGGCTTTCCTGCGCTTTCTGGCTTCGATGGCGGCTTCCTGCCGGGGCAGCGGGTGCCCGGGTCAAGGTAAACCGATCTTGCTCGCCGTCGTGTCGCGACGGCGCTCATCCCGATAACCGGAATCACGCCGAAGCGGTGTGCCCCTGGCGAAAACCAATGGCGACCGGCTAAAGCGAATCGATCCATGAAGCCACGGCGGCGTTCACGTCATCGGGGCGGTCCTGCATGATCCAGTGACCCGCATTGGACCATGCTTGCACTTTCGATTTTGGGTGCGAGAACCACGGCCGCATCCTGTCGGCCTGGACTGGGTCGATACACAGGTGATAGAAGGGGACCTGCAAGCCCGCGCAGAATCGCGCGCTCGCGTCACCAATGCCTATCTGATCGTCGCCAAAGAACAAAGGGGCGAAGGATTCCCGTATGACGTGCAGCGGCATGGCTTGCAGCCGGCTCGCGTGCCGACGCTTGTGAGCCGGATCGGTCGCGGGCCCGTAGACGTGCTCGAACAACGCGGCGACGACCGCGCGAGGATCGCCTGTGTTCAATTCACGCGCAGTTTTCTCGAAGACCTCAGCGGCCTCGCTTGAAAATCCGAGAGCCCCGTCGACGGAGACGACGGCGCTGACCAGATCGGGCCGGCGTGCCGCGAGACGGGCTGCGATCTGGCCGCCCATCGAATGTCCCACGACGATGAAGCTCTCGTTCGGGTAGCGCGTCGCAATCAGCGCCTCGATGTCGGCTACATAGTCCTTCGGCGAATACGCGCCGGACGGCGGGACCTCGGACGCGCCGTGTCCGCGCAGGTCGACGGCGACGACGTGATACCTGCTCGCGAAGACGGGTAATTGCGCACTCCAATCCTGCGAATCGCAGGTCCAGCCGTGCAAGAACATCACGTTCTTCCCAGTGCCGCGATCTGATACAGAAAGTCGTGCTATGGATACGTCCGTTGGAGTGGCGAAATCGGCTACGTCGAGTAATGTTGAACTGCCCGGAGCTGCTTCCATTCTGTATTCTCCGTGGTGATCGAGCGAAGCCATTCAGACTCAGGGCCCGAAGCAATTTGCGTGATAGTCATGGTATACGTTGGAGATCTACGGTCAACGCACCACGAAGTGCGTAGATATACAGGAGGATATCTGTATGGCTTGCGAGGTTGACGCCGTATTCTTTGCGGACTGTGCCGCGCGTTCGTTTTTCGATCAGGTGGCCAACAAGTGGTCGGTGATGATTCTTACGCTGCTCACGGAGAAGCCGACACGGTTCAATGAAATCAAGCGGCGCCTGGAAGGCATCACACACAAGGCGCTCACGCAGGCCCTGAGGCGCCTCGAGCGCAATGGTCTGATTGCGCGCGAAGTGATCAATGCTTCGCCGGTGGCGGTCGAATATTCGATTACCGAATTGGGGCGCACGCTGCAAGTTCCGTTCGGCGCCGTATATGATTGGTCGATCAAGCATCTGGACGAAATCGAGCAGGCTCAGAATGCCTACGACAGAAGGGAAGGTCAGTGACGTCGATTCGGCAGGAGGTTCAGGAATCTGCAAAATGCGGTTCGCGGCTAACACATTCCACCAGAAACGCCATGACGGCCTTGACGGCCGGCGCGCGACGGAGGTCGGGATAGGTCACGAGCCAAAGCGGTGTTTCCGGCGGCGCTGCTTTTCCGCCGACCCTGACCAGTGCCGTGTCGCCATCGCCGATCATCGTCGGCAGGAGCGCGACGCCGACACCGTTTCGAGCCGCCGCCTGCTGGCCGATCACGTCGCCTGTTTCGAATACGATGGGCCGCCCTTCGAGATAGGCGCGCAGCCAGCGTTGATGACTCACATGGTCCAGTGATGCGTCATTGGCGATGAACTCCCATTGTGCCGCGGAGCGCGTGGCGTAATCATGGCTGGCATACAAGCCGAAGCGGATCGCCCCGATCCGCCGCGTGACCAGACTGGCCTCCCTGGGCTCGACCATCCGGATGGCAATGTCGGCGACACCGCGATCCAGTGGCGCGATGCCGGCGGCGCCTTCCATGACGATCTTCACCGTTGGGTTGGCTTCGCGGAACCCGCGTAAGTGCAGTGCGATGCAATGGCTGCCGAGAGTAGGCGGCACGCTGATGCGTATCGTCCCGGACAACGAGGCGGAAGCACGCAATGCATAGGCCTCGATCGCCAGCGCGCCTTCGGCCATCGGCGCGGCCAGTGCGGCGATGGCCTTGCCGTCCTCGGTCAGGCGAACGCTGCGAGGCAACCGATAAACGAGCTTCAACCCGAGTGCCGCTTCCAGCGACGCGACACGCCGGCCGATGGTCGCGTGTTCGACCGACAGCGCGCCTGCGGCACCGGAAAGCGTCCCCACGCGCGCGAGCACGACAAAATAGCGTAGATCCTGCCAGTCGAACATGGCGATTTCCCGACAGAGTGTGTGAGAAAAGAGGGAATTCTCTTCCGGATGGGACGAGTCTAATCTCGTTCGTCAAGGACGTCCGAAGGGGCGTTCATGGACTCAGGAGATTCGCTATGCATTACGAACTAACTACGCTGTCGTCCCACATTCTGAAGCTCCCCCAGGTGATCGCGAATGCGCAGACGTGGCTCGATCGTCCGGTTGCCATGGGGCGCAGGCTCGGGATCTGGACCTCGGAAAACGGCCGGCTCGGAAGCGTGCGCGTTCTGCGCGGCTTCGCCGATGCGGAAGAACTGGCGCGCGAACGCCACCGCGAGTTGCACCATCCCGATCCGTTCGGGGCCGCCAGCAGTGCCTGTACATTCGAGAGCGAGAGCTACGCCGGTTTTCCGTTTCTCCCGGCCGTTGAGCCGGGAGTCTTCGGCAAGTACTACGAGTTCCGCACCTATTGGCTCAAGCCAGGCGGACTGACGCCGACCATCGAGGCTTGGGAGGCGGCGATGCCCGAGCGCTCAAAACGGTCGCCGCTGACGCTCAACATGTACGCGCTCGATGGCGCGCCGCGCATCACGCATATCTGGCCCTGGAACAGCCTCGATGAGCGCATCGCGATTCGCGCAAAATCGTATGCCGACGGCATCTGGCCGCCGAAGGGCGGGCCGGAGCAATTTTACGAAGCCACTTCCACGATCTGGATTCCAACTGTCGACTCGCCGCTTCGTTGACTGCGTCCGGTAGCTTGCCGATCGCGTTCTGCCGCGTGTTCGATTGGCGAATCAGTTGCGCACGCAACGAAAACCCGCATAAACATACTGATAACGCGGCTGAAACCAGTTGCGGAACGTCGGCCGCAACATGCACTGGGCCGTGCGCGGCGAGCCGCCTTTCATTGTGTAGTGCTGACCGTCGAAGAAGTTTGCCGAATACCCTTCATAGAACGGGAACGCCTTGAAGCCCGGCAGCGGACCGAAGAGCGTGGAGGTCCATTCCCAGCCATTGCCGTACAGGCCTTCCACGCCCCACGTGCTGGCGCTGTCCGGCGTGGTGTCGACGGCCACCGGGTCCCAGTCGCGGAAATCGAAGTTGTCGCTGCGACCGGGCAGCGCGCCGTGCGCCGCGCGCTGCCACTGTGCCTCGCTCGGCAGCGCCATGCCGCGCCAGCGCGCAAAGGCGCTGGCTTCGGCGTGGCTCACATACACGGGCCAGGCAAGCGGCAATGCGATGTCTTCGAACATCGTGCGCAGCGTCCAGCCTTCGGCGCCGCGCGACCAGAACACGGGGTGCGCCACGCGTGCGCTTTCCTTCCAGGCCCAGTCTTTGTCGTTCCAGAGTTCGCGCGTGTCGTAGCCGCCGTCGTCGATGAATTCGAGAAATGCGCCGTTCGTCACCATGTAGCGGTCGATCTCGAAGGCCGGCACGTCGACCTGCTGCTCGCCGAACTCGTTGTCCCAGCCGAACAGGCCGCGCTCGGCGGTCATGCCGAGTTCGGTGCGGCCCGCGGGCACCTGCACTGTTCCGGCCTTGACCGTACGGAGCGGGTCGGTGCGCGCGCCCGTAGCGGCGGGCGCCCGCTTTTGCTCGAACGGCAGCTGGTGGAGCATGTAGGCGAGCGTTTCGACGTGCATGAGTCGATGTTCGATTGCGACGTTCAGCAACTGGCCTGGCGTGTCGTGATTCGAGGCATCGGGCGGCAGGTCGAGCGTCGAGAGCTGCGCGTCGATGCGGTTGCGTGCATCGCGTCCGTAGGCCAGGACTTCGGCGAGGTCGGGCCAATCGGCGCGCACGTCGGTCGGCAGGCCGCCATCGACAGGATCGATGCCGAACGCGAACAGCTGGTCGAGGCGCGCATCGACGGAGGGCAGGTCGAACAGGCGCTTGTCGAAGAGGTTACGGTCAAATGCTTCCAGATGGCCGACATAGAAGACGATACGGTGCCGCTCCCGAATGGGCCGCTCGTATAGAAACTCGGGCTTGACGACGTTGAAGAGCGCGTCGCTGGCGCTGCGCGCCGCTTCGAGACGGGCTGCGAGCGTGGGGGATTGCGGGAGATGCATTTCGGCGATTCTCCTTGCGTGGGCGTAGTACGAAACTTTAACCCTGCGCAGGAGTTGTGCCAACGGCGTTGCCGCGCCAACGAGGGGCGGCGCGGGCGCCCCGGGCTGGCCAGCGGCCCGGGGTTTGCCGCGAATTACAGATGCCGCAGACCTTCGATATCGATGATACGGATCAGCTTGCCCTGTGCGTCGATCAGGCCGCGCTTTTGAAATCTCGACAGGGTGCGGCTCACGGTTTCGAGCGTCATGCCGAGATAGCTTCCCATGTCCTCGCGGGTCATGCGCAGGTTGAACTCCGCATGCGAATAGCCGCGCTGGCCGTTGCGTTCGGAAACGTCCAGCAGGAACGCGGCGACGCGTTCGTCGGCGGAGAGCGAGCCGAGCACCATCATTTGCGACGATTCACGAATGAGCTGCTCGCTCATGAGGCGGTGCAGCCGGTCTTGCATGGCGCCGGTTTCGCGGCACAAATGCTTGAGGGCCGAGTAGGGGATGAGGCAGACCGAGCTGTCTTCGAGCGCCACGGCGCTGCAGGTGTGGAAGCCGGTGCTGATGCCGTCGAGGCCGAGCGGGTCGCCGGCCAGACGCAGGCCGGTGACCTGCTCGCGGCCGTCGCGGTGTGCCATGACCGTTTTGAGCGAGCCGGAGCGCGCGACATAGAGGGTGTCGAATGCGTCGCCGGCGCGATACAGGGCTTCGCCGCGCCGCACGCTGCGCGCGGAGCAGATCAAGGCTTCGAGCTTTGGCAGGTCGTCGAGCGTGAGGCCCTGGGGCATGCACAGGTGCCGCATGGCGCAAACCGAACAGCGCGTTGACGTGCGCGGCGCCGTTAGCGGCGCGCGATTGCTGCGGCGCACGGTGGTTTGAGAAGCGACGGTATGGTTCATCGTGGACAATGCTCCTTTGATTTCTGTCCAGGCATTGTCTACCGGGGTCGAATCTCAGATTAGTGGCAAAGCGACGCGCATTTAAGATGAATCGTTTTGAGGCTTGTCAGAAGCCGCTCGCGCGGCGTCTGACGGCGCGCAAGCGACTTTTCGATAACACGCAAAACCGCGTGCGCTCGACGCGACTACTCGCCGGCATTTCCGGCGGCCGAGGGGATGAGCAGGACAGGCAGCGTGGATTGCCGCACGCAGCGTTCGGCAACGCTGCCGAGGATGAGGCGTTGGAAGCCCCGGCGGCCGTGCGTGCCCATCACGATCAGGTCGGCGCCCGCGGTCTTCGCGGCGCTGAGCACGAGCGTCGGCACGTCGTCGAGCGAGGACGCTTCGCCCGTGACCATGGCGCCTTGCACGCCAAGCTCGCCCATCGCCTTGTCCATTTCTTCCGCGAGTTCGTTGCCCTGCGCAATCATCTGGTTGCGCAGGATCGACGGGTCGTAGCCGGGCGCGTCGAAATACATCGGCGTGTTCTCGATCACGTAGTAGGGCTGCAGGGTCGCGCCCATCGCCTTCGCCAGGTCGAGCGCGGCTTCGAAGGCGCGGCGCGACGTGGCGCTGCCGTCGACGGCGACAAGGATGCGTTTGTACATAAGACCTCCTCTTTGAGTGGGATCGAGAATCGCGCGGCCTCGGGCGAAGCTGCGAGGAGGCGGGCGCGGCGTGTTGTGTCGTAACTGGCGAGAAGCTTAATGGATCGCAAGTAAAAACGCAGTCGGACTGTATGAAATGTGGAAGCTACTGGAAGGAAGATCAAGTGCCTTGCGTCGGAATACCGCAGCGCCGCCAGGTTTTCGTTGCTATGCCGTTATGTTGCACGCGCACCGGCATCCCGCTATTGTTGCCTCTTTTTCGCTCCGCGCAGTCTCTTCCCCTCCCGTGAAACCTTCCTCCGCTAACCTGCCGTTTCGCGACGCGCTGCTGGCCATGCTCGGCATAGGCCTCGTCAACATGCTCGTCGCACTCGATCAAACCGTCGTCAGCACCGCTTTGCCCTCGATCGTCGCCGAACTGCACGGTTTCGAGTTCTACGCGTGGATCGCGAGCGCCTACCTGCTGGCCTCGGTCGTGACGGTGCCCGTGTTCGGCCGGCTCGGCGACTACTTTGGCCGCAAGCGCTTCGTGATTGCCGCGGTGATCGTATTTACGGTGGCCTCCGTACTGTGCGGGCTCGCGACCGACATGCGTTTTCTGGCGGCGGCGCGTGCGCTGCAGGGCGTTGGAGGCGGGATGATGGTGGGCACGGCGTTCGCCTCGATTCCCGATCTCTTTCCCGACCCGCGCGCCCGGGTACGCTGGCAGGTCGTGATGGCGGCCGCCTACGGCATCGGCACGGCAGCGGGGCCTTCACTGGGCGGCTGGCTCAGCGAGCACTTTGGCTGGCGCTCGACCTTCCTCGTCAATCTGCCGGTCGGCGCGCTTGCGCTCTATTTCATCTGGGCGCATCTGCCGCGCTATCAGCCGGCGCGTACCGGCGAGGTGCGCATCGACTGGACGGGCGCCGCGCTCGTCGCGCTGGTGCTGGGCGGTTTCCAGACCCTGATCGAGGCGGTGCCCAAAAGCGGCCTGACGCCCGGCAACGGCGCGCTCGCGCTGGCGGTCCTCGCCGGCGCGGCGGCGCTGCTGGCCTGCGAGCGCCGCGCGACGCACCCGATCATCCCGCTCGACCTTTTTCGCGACCCGCAGCTCGTCACCCTGTTTACGCTCTCGACGCTTTCGGGCTTCGTGATGTTCTCGCTGATCTTTTTCGCGCCGCTCCTGCTACAGGGCGGCTTCGGGCTGTCGCCCCAGGAGGCGGGCCTGCTCGCCACGCCGATCGCCGCCTGTATCGCGCTAGGCAGCCTGATCAACATGCGCATCGTGACCGGCTGCGCAAGCCCACGACCATTCTCACGGTCGGCTTCAGCCTGCTGGTCGCGGCTTCCGCCGGTCTTGCCTTCGCGTCCCGCCACACGGCGCACCTCTGGCTCGAACTGGCGATGTCGGCGGTGGGCATCGGGCTCGGCTTCATCCTGAACAACCTGAATATCTTCGGCCAGGAGATCGCCGGGCGGGAGCGTTTCGGCATCACGACTGCCTTGTTGCAATCCACGCGCATGGTGGGCGGCATGCTCGGCACCAGCGTCGTCGCGACCATCGTCAACCATCGCTATGCGGCCGGGGTGGGGGACGCGCTGGCGGTGATCGGCGCGCCGCTGCAGCAGCGCTGGCAACCCCAGCTCGCCGATCCACGCGTGCTGATCGACCCGTCGCTGCGCGAGGGTCTCGTCGCGCAGATGAAGGCGGCGGGGCTCGACGGCGCGGCGCTGATCGATGCGGTGCGCCACGTACTGGTAGATGCGATCCATCTGGGGATCGGCCTGACGGGCTGCGCGGCGCTCGCGGCGGCCCTGTGCGTGGGTCGGATTTCCCACATCCGCTTCAGCCGCAGCGCGTCGGCGGCGCAGAAAAGCGCGGAGGCGCGCGCCGACGAGGTCAAGGCCGATTAGGGCGCGCAGCGTTCGGGTGTAGGCCGTCGGCGCAGGTTTCGGTAATATTTGTCTGACAAAAACAACAGTATACCTGGCTGAGCGAGAAAGGCCGCGGCGCCCAGCCAGCGCGTATTTGTCCCTGCGCGGCGTCGCCCTCAGGCGGCGTGGGCCATTGCCCCGAATAGCGCGTGGTGCGTTTGCTCGCTCATCGCGATTTCGAGCGCGACGGCGTTCTCCACGCCGATGCGCATCGGCGCGCCAAGCCGCGTCAGCTCGATGCCCGTGCGGCGCAGCAGGCGCTCCATCGGCGTCGTGGTCACCGTCACATAGCTGTTGATGCCCGCCCGGTCGGCGAACGAGACGACCGCGCGCATTGCGCTCATGGTCACATCGGCGAAGCCGAACGCCTGGTCGTTGCCGGATTCGATGGCGAAGCGGCTCAGTTCCCAGATGTTGCGCGACGTAGGCGCAGCTTTGCCCTGCAGCAGTTGCGGGAACGTGTCGCGCAGCATGTTGGGGCCTTCGGTGGGCATCAGGCGCCAGCAGCCGCGCACGTGGCCCGCGCCGTCCTGGATCAGCATGTAATGAGGCCCGAGCGCGTCGTAGCCGTCGATTTCCATCCCCGCGATGGTGGGAATGTCCCAGCCGAGGCGGTCGCGGAACACGCGCGCGCGCAGCCGGTACATCTCGTTGATGTCCTCGTTGTCGAAGTCCTGTCTCAGTCCGATCCGTATCGCAGCTTGCATGACAACTCTCCCGATTTGTGTGGAGGCGCGGCAGTACGGTTCGAAAGCTATGCGTTATGAATATAAAAAAACACCTATCTAGATAGGTAGGTGCGCAGATAGGGCCTCTTAAGGAGAATCACTTCCGCGGCAGTCACTCATCAGGCATATCTGACAGCGAGAGTCATCATGGAACTTATGGGCAATCAATGGCACTCGGGTGCGAATACCATGTCGTCCCCGGGGGATCTGTCCTCGGTCGTCGACCGCGTCCTGATCATTGCGTATCGGAAGAAGAAGAAAGAGAGCCAGCGCCGCTTCTGGGCGCGCTTCGGCGTGACGCAGTCGCGCGGCAGCCGGTTCGAGTCGGGCGCGGAGATTCCGCCGCCGGTGTCGATCCTGCTCGGGCTGTATTTCAACAAGACGATTTCGGACGGCGACCTTGGCCGTGCCGAGCGCGTGCTGCGCGGCGAAGCACCGATGGTGCTTAGCCCGGGTCAATAAGACCCATCTGGGTTGCAATCACGGCTGCCGCTCGCCGTGAGTTCACGCCGAACTTCCCGCGAATGTTCTTCATGTGGAAGTTCACGACGGCCTCAGAGCAATTCAGGATGTGAGAAATTTCCCAAGTGGACTTGCCTAGCGCAGTCCACTTGAGGCATTCCTTTTCCCGTGGCGTGAGCTTGGGAATCAGCGACTGGACATGGTCGTTCAGATGCCGCTGGCTCGTGTCCAGCACGAGGTCGCGCAGCAGGACGAGATTCGGCAAGGCGCGGTTCACGTCGTCCCAGAATTTGTCCGTGGGATTCGCGTCGTTGACGAAGCAGAGCATGCCGATTTCCTGGCGCGGGCCATGGATCGGCAGGGTGATGCCTGCGCGCAGCCCGTACGAGCGGGCCTCCTCGTACATCGATTGTTGCTGCTCGGTCGCGAACAGCTCCGGCGACCAGATGAGCGGCGCCGAGCGCGTTGTGCAGTGCGACACGGTCGGGTCGAAGTAGGCCATCCCGTGGTCGTTGTACGTCTGCCGCCAGGCGGCCGAGTAGTTCGTGCGGATGAACGCATCCTCGAGCCTCATGCCCGGGCGCGGCAAGATAGCCAGCATGAGCTGGCTGAATCCCCACGAGCTGGCGAGCTTCGCCACCGCGTCGAACCACGCTGCCTCTTCGGGCGCGTCGAGCACGGGCGACATCTGCTCAATAAAATGTAGAGGCACGTTCAACACTCTCCATCAGCGCTGGGCGAGATCGCGGGGCAAGCCCTCAGACACTCGCTCCTCGCTTCTTATGATGTAAGAATTTATCACTAAATTCCTATCCGATCCCACCTCGTCTGCAATCCTCCCGCTTTGCCGGGGTCATTTCTGTCAGATTTCGGTGACATCGGAGAGAATTCTGCGTCTCCTGAACAAGCGCGGGCCTGCACGAAAAAAGTGCATTGCGGAGCCGAAATAAAGCCGGACGCCATTTCGAAGGCAAAAGCGCGCAGCTCGCCGGGATAATGCCGGCGATTTATCGGCTTTCATTATTTTTCAGGCTTTTCATTGCGAGTTTTAACTGCACTCGACTGGATACTGTCTGTATCCGCCATTGCTGCGATTTCGCCTGGATAATCGCAAACGATTCGCCGCATGGTGAGCGGCGAACCGTTGTTCAGGGCTTGCGCTGCAACTCGATCACGCGGGTTGGCCGCAGGTGGTTCAGCGCGAAGTGCAGCCGTCCAGGGCTGCGGCGCACGCCCTCTTCGCGCGCGGCGTTGCGCTGCCACTCGGCGTCTTCGGGCTCTTCGGGTGCGCTCATGCCGAGGTCGACGACCTCGTAGCCGGACTCCAGCGCGATAGGCAGCCGGTGCACGCCCTTGCGGCTGTCGAAACCCGCCAGCCCGTCATCCGCTTCGGCCACGCTGTTGACGAGCGTCGCATTGCTGGTCGTCACTTCGTCAGGGCCGATGCAGCCTTCGCCCGCCAAGCGTGCCGCCTCGCGGTTCTTGCCGTCCGTGTCGACCGAACTGTCGTGTGTGCGGTCGTTATGGAGTTCGGCGCTGCGCGGCCGCGACGGCGACGCGCTCACATCTCCCGCATTCGGTTTCTGCATGTCGTCGGGACGATTCATGATGCTTCCTCCTTGGAAGATCTGGGTGCCTGCGTTCAGCAGGCCATTCCGCAAGCGCCGTTCCGCTGCAGCGCCGCGCCCTTGAATCGGGGTGAAAAGCAAGCCGGTTCGCCAGGAGAACGCCTCCAGCGATGTTGCATTTTTTTCGTTGGTTTGGGCTTTTTCCCAGGAGTATGATCCTCTTTCAACGAGTTGGCGCGCTTTCGATTAATGGGCCGGGCGAGGGCCCATGCTGTGGCTTTGCCGCACGATCCTGAATGCACGCGCCAAATAAAATGGACGAGGCAGTCAGGGGCGGGTGACACACATGCACTTCGACGCTGCATTTACGCATCGTGGCTATTTGCTGAATTGCGCACCGGCGCGTGCCGGTGACGGCACGTATCAGCCGTATGTGGTGATTTCGCGCTCGAGCGACGGCGAACTCGTTGCCAACCGATTTTTCCCTGCCGAATTGCGCTTTTCCGATGAAGGGGCCGCCATCGCTCATGCGCGCGACTGGGCCGTGCGCTGGATCGACGCGAGCACGGTCACGCTGTGAAGGCGCGCGCCTCGCGTGCGTGGATCGGCGCCGAGGGCGCTTCGGCGAACTCCGGCAAAACGCGGTAATCTCTGGGGTCGATACACTCACTCCTGCGCAGACTCTGCGTCTGCTGCCGCATCACCATGTCCAAAGCTGCTTCCCCCGACTGGGGTCTCGAACAGATCGTCGCCGATCTGCGTGCGTCGCGTGAAGAGCGGCACCGCACGCGCCATCCGCTCGGCATCCGCGAACTGCCGTCACGCGATGCGGTCGTCAACATCGTGGCGGGCCTGCGCGCCGCGCTCTTTCCCACGCATTACGGCGCGCCCGATCTGACCGACGAGAGCATCGATTACTACGTCGGCCATACACTCGACAGCACGTTGCGGCTGCTTGCCGAGCAGATCCGCCGCGCGCTGCGCTTCCTGCCGGAAAGCTCGCAGGCGAGCGACGACGAACTGCGAGCGCGTGCATTCGACGTGGCGCGCGAGTTCGGCCGGCAACTGCCCGATATTCGCGCGCTGCTCGTGAGCGACATTCAGGCGGCGTTCACGGGCGACCCGGCCGCGCAGCACATCACCGAGATCCTGCTGTGCTATCCGGGCGTGTGGGCCATGACGCATCATCGGCTCGCGCATGCGCTGCACCGCCTCGGCGTACCGCTGCTCGCGCGCTTCATCAACGAGATCGCGCATTCGGCAACGGGCATCGACATTCACCCGGGCGCACAGATCGGTTCGAGCTTCTTCATTGACCACGGCACGGGCGTCGTCATCGGCGAGACGGCGATCATCGGCGAGCGCGTGCGCGTGTATCAGGCCGTGACGCTCGGTGCGAAGAGTTTCGCGGCCGACCTCGACGGTACGCTCGTGAAGGGCAATGCGCGCCATCCGATCGTCGAGGACGACGTGGTGATCTACGCCGGCGCGACGATTCTCGGCCGCGTGACGATCGGGCGCGGCTCGGTAATTGGCGGGAACGTGTGGCTCACGCATAGCGTGCCGCCGGGCAGCAGCGTGCGCCAGGGCAAGATTCGCGAGATCGAGCGAGGCGACGAAGGTCCGCTCAAGTAACGAGGGGAACGGGACACGCGGTCCCGTTCTTTATCTGTGCGTTGCGATCAGGTATTCGAGACGCTCATTGCGCTCGGATTGCCGACGATCGCGAGAAACTCGCGGCGCGTGGAAGGATCGGTGCGGAACGTGCCGAGCATGCGCGAGGTCACCATCGCCACACCCGCCTTGTGCACCCCGCGCGTGGACATGCATTGATGCGCCGCTTCGAGTATCACGCCCACCCCCTTGGGCTGCAGGATTTCATTGAGCGTGTCGGCAATCTGCGCGGTCATCTTCTCCTGGATCTGCAGGCGCTTCGCGAATGCGTCGACGAGACGCGCGAGCTTCGAGATGCCCACCACGCGATGCTCGGGCAAATACGCCACATGTGCGCGTCCGATGATCGGCACCATATGATGCTCGCAGTAGCTCTCGAAGCGGATGTCCTTCAACACGATCATTTCGTCGTAGCCATCCACCTCCGAGAAGGTGCGCGACAGGATTTCGCGCGGATCGACCGCATAGCCCGCGAAGAATTCCTCATAGGCGCGCACGACGCGGCCCGGCGTATCGAGCAGCCCTTCGCGAGCGGGGTCGTCCCCGGCCCAGCGCAACAGCACGCGCACGGCGTCCTCGGCTTCGGCGCGTGACGGACGCGCGACGCTCGTGCTCGCTGTGTTCTTGCGTTGCTTCGCACCTTGGGTCGCGCTTTGCTTCGCGGGTTGCTTCGATTTCCCGGCCTTTTTTTCTTCGCTCATGCATGGGCTCCTGTCATGTGGGAGTACGCCGCTTTGGCGTGCACCACGAGCGCCCATTGTTTCATGTTTTGCCGTGCTTGGCGCGAGGGGTCATTTGGGCCATTCGTCCATGGCGTCGTTGAACAGTTCCGCCACGATGCTGCGCAGCCATTCGCCACGCGGCGCATTGTGATACTTGCGATGCCAGTGCTGCTTGAGATCGAAACGCGGCAACTGCAGCGGCGGCTCGACGAGCGTGATCGATGCATGCTCGGACACGTAGGCGAAGCCGATTGCATGCGGCACGGTGGCGATGAGATCGGAGCGCGTGAGAATGAACGGCAGGCTCATGAAGTGAGGCGTTTCGAGCACGGCGCGTCGGCGCATGCGCCTTTTCTCCAGATACTGCTCCAGCACTTCCTGGCTGCGTCCCTCGGCGCGCACGACGGCATGGCCCATCGCGAGAAACTGCTCGATCGTCATGGCCTTGCCCGCGAGCGGATGCCCGCTGCGCATCATGCAGATGAAGCGGTGCGTGAAGAGGCGCTGCTGAAAGAAGTTGTTGCCGCCGAGGTCGGGGAAATAGCCGACCGCGAGATCGATGTCGCCCGATTCGAGACCGCGCTCGACCTGGTTAGGCGGCAGCGACACCGAACGCAGGTTCGCGTTGGGCGCGCGCTCGGAGAATACCTGCAGGAGGCGCGGCAGAAACACGATCTCGCCGACGTCGGAGAGCGCAATGGAGAACGTGTGCGTGCTCGTGACGGGATCGAAGTCCTGCGCCTGCAGCATGCCTTTCTCGATGTGCACCAACGCGTCGCGCGCGGCGGGAATGAGGGCGAGCGCGCGCGGTGTGGGCTCCATGCCGCGCGAGGTGCGCACGAAGAGCGGATCGCCGAAGAACTCGCGCAGCTTGCCGAGCGCCGTGCTCACGCGCGGCTGGCTCACGCCGAGCCGCTCGGCCGCGCGGCTCACGTTGCGCGTCTCCTCCATGGCTACGAGATAGGGGATGAGATTCAGATCGAGGTCGTGCATGAAGGCGAAGGCGGCGGCGCTGACTATGTCGAAATCGGATAAAGACTAGACGATGAATCGCAATTCCGGATACTGGGGTATGTGCCCACGGGCGCGCGTGGCCTGAAGGGCGGGCAGTGCGTGCGGTCGGGCGCGCATCGGCGTCGACATGAAGTAGATTGCCTGTGTGGGTAGACCCGCCTTGACAAGCGCTTGAATCCACTCCGATAATGCGCTGGACGTTCGCTAAACGAATCAGTGTTCGTATATAGAACTTTTTCGCGATCGAGTGACGTGGACCTTCCGCGATGCGCATCGCTTTCAGGAACAGGCATGATCAACAAGATTTTCGACTCGCTTCAAGCCGCCGTGGCCGATGTGCATGACGGCGCCACGGTGATGATCGGCGGCTTCGGCACGGCCGGTATGCCCGCCGAACTGATCGACGCGCTCATCGAGCAGGGCGCGCGCGACCTCACCATCGTCAACAACAACGCAGGCAACGGCGACATCGGCCTGGCCGCGCTGCTCAAGGCGAAGCGTGTGCGCAAGATCATCTGCTCGTTCCCGCGCCAGACCGACTCGTATGTGTTCGACGCGCTCTATCGCGCCGGTGAAATCGAACTCGAACTCGTGCCGCAAGGCAATCTGGCCGAGCGCATCCGCGCCGCCGGCGCCGGCATTGGCGGCTTCTTCACGCCCACGGGCTACGGCACGAAGCTGGCCGAAGGCAAGGAAACGCGCCTGATCGACGGCCGTCACTATGTGCTCGAAGCGCCGCTGCACGCCGACTTCGCGCTCATCAAGGCGTACAAGGGCGATCGCTGGGGCAACCTCGTCTATCGCAAGACGGCGCGCAACTTCGGCCCGATCATGGCAAGCGCGGCGAAGGTCGCTGTCGCGCAGGTTTCGGAGGTCGTCGAACTCGGTCAGCTCGATCCGGAAAACATCGTGACGCCCGGCATTTTCGTGCAACGCGTCGTGGCAGTGCCGCAAGCGGCGCATCAAGCGCACGCCGACCAAAGCGGCCAGGCAGCCTGAAGGAACGGAGAGAGGCAATGAAACGACTGAATCGCGACGAAATGGCCAAGCGCGTGGCCGCGGACATTCCCGAAGGCGCGTATGTGAATCTCGGCATCGGCGTTCCGACGCTGGTGGCCAACCACCTCGATCCGAGCAAGGAAATTTTCCTGCACAGCGAGAACGGCCTGCTTGGCATGGGCCCGGCGCCCGCGCCCGGCGAGGAAGACGACGAACTCATCAACGCGGGCAAGCAGCACGTCACGCTGCTCACCGGCGGCGCGTTTTTCCACCACGCCGACTCGTTCGCGATGATGCGCGGCGGACACCTCGACTACTGCGTGCTCGGCGCGTTCCAGGTGTCGGTGAACGGCGACCTCGCGAACTGGCACACCGGCGCGCCCGACGCGATTCCGGCCGTGGGCGGCGCGATGGACCTCGCACTCGGCGCCAAGCAGGTATTCGTGATGATGGAACTGCTCACCAAGCAGGGCGAAAGCAAGCTCGTGAGCGAATGCTCGTACCCGGTCACGGGCGTGGGCTGCGTGGGCCGCATCTATACCGACCTCGCCGCGTTCGATGTCACGCCCGAAGGCCTCGCGGTACGCGAGATCTATTCGGACATCGATTTCGACGCGCTGCAGAAGCTCGCCGGCGTGCCGCTGATCGACGCGACGCAAAACCGTCGCGCAGCGTAAACTGTCTGTAGACGTGCGCATCGTTCGCACGTGAGTGGCGCGGCAACCCTCGGCATTCGTCGACGGTTGCCGCGCCCGCTTCGTTCCGGCTGTATCTGAACGCCTGCTTTTTTCCGCGCGCCACACTCCATGATTGAACGCCTCACGAGCCTGATCTGCGGGACCGAACCGATGAACGCGGTCTGGTCTCCCGATGCCACGCTGCAACGCATGCTGGACGTCGAAGCGGCGCTCGCGCGCGCCTCGGCGGCGCATGGCGTAATTCCGCACTCGGCCGTGGCCGCGATCGTCGCGGCCTGCGCGGCGGATCAGCTCGACGCCCCGGCGCTCGCGCGCGACGCCGCGCTGGGCGGCAACCTGGCGATCCCGCTCGTCAAGCAGCTCACGGCGCGCGTGAAGTCCGCCGACCCCGAAGCTGCCAAGTAC
>NZ_JBFRCN010000050.1:0-69562 GCF_040965835.1 Paraburkholderia sp. BR10872 | reverse complement strand
CAGCATCGAGCGATATATCGAGCAGTACAACCAACACGGCCGGCCGTTCGTATGGACCGCGACCGCCGATTCAATTCTCCAGAAAGTGGCTCGGCTATGCAAAGTTATTTCTGGGACAGAACACTAGGCTAGAGCGGTAGCCGAATTGGCGAACATCGAACCACTATCAGCGAAATTGATGGCATTTGGTTTGACAAACGTTTCTTTGCCGATTAGCAATCGTAATTGCCCGATTAACTTAGTTAGCTGCTGTTGCTCTATTAATTGTGTGCCTGTGCGAAACGTTGGTTAGGAGTTTTGTGCAGGGTTTCTCCGGTAATTCTCCAATGTGTATTCCACCCCGATACCCTTTTTGTTTGGGTTTCGGGGCGATTTTTTATGCAACGTGTTTCCAGCTTTTTCCTATTTTTTATTGGCGTTGTTGCATAAATCTAGCTGCGCATGCTGACGTTTACGCGCAACAGCGTCCGGGAGGGGCTCTGTTAACAGTTCGGTTTCCTGCGTACATTCTCAATTTATGCCGAGAAGATGCGGAAGGACACGACCAGCAAGCAATCGAGTTCCAAAGCCAGTACCGCGTCAAAAACTGGGCGCAGTACAACGCAGGCAGTTCATCTGCATGGTGCGGAACTTGATCTTCTGTTGCGGTATCCGGTGCAGAGCATTACGGCTTGCTGGGCTTCGGTCTTGACTGCCACAGATTTCCCCAGCATCTGCGTCGCCATCCAGATGGCACGGGCGTCTGCAGCATCGTTTTTATTGCGAATGTTGAAAACCTTGGCAAATTTCGCCGGTATCAGCTTCACCTGATGTCCCATTTCAATCAGTCGTCCGGCCCAATGCTGGGCGCCGCCGCATGCTTCATGCCGACTAGTCAAGGAGCACGATTCGCGAAGTGCTCCAGAAATGCGGCTCGCTTGATTGGCTGTTGATGATCTCCCCGGTATCCGGATCCATCCAATGCAACTGCATGACGTTCTTTGCGATGTCAGCACCGACTATCCCATAGTTCATTGTGGATCCTCCGGTTAGCCTTGGGAAATCGTCATGATCTCCCACTTGGGCACTTGATGCCGTCGGCCCGCGAGGATCCACTGTCCTGCATTTCCTCACCGGCCGTGGTGGGGGGGGCGTTCGTTCCATTCCGTCTCATGAGCCTGCCGCGTTCTTAAAACGCAAGTCGGGGACTGCCCGTTGCGAAGTGGAAGCGCGGATTGCTCGAATACCGGGCTACGCCGACTTCAGGAAACTCCCTTCATGAATCAGTTCATCGATCATCAATACCGACCCGTCATCAGTCTCATATGGACTGCACGCTACGCGGCAATGCAAGCGCCATCGCGAGTCGGGCAATGTCCCAGTGAAACCGGCTAATTCGCGCGCAACGGCAACGTCCGCAATGTTGGCGTTCTTGCGTCGGGTTACGAGCTTGCGATATCGCCGGCACAGTCGCAACTGCGCATCCCACGCCCGATCGATAATCGCTTTGGGCAGCCCTTCGTGTCGCTGCTGAATCTCGGGTGCCGAATTCGATTGGGACGTGCACTAGCCGGCCTATCTGGCTGCAGGTCGCGCTCATGAGAAAGGCGAGGCGGCCAAGGCGCTGGTGGTCGACCGCAAGTTCTTCAATGAGACCGAGTTGGCCCTGATTACTGTAATGATCTCGTCAGTAAGTTCGTCGCTTTGATCGGCCTTCCTCGCGGTAATCCGTGGTGTTGCACATCAAACATTGTCGGACATGCAACACAGGCAAACCGACAAACGATTCTTGGCGCAAGATCCCGCAAGCGTTTTGGAGGGTGAATGCCCATCAATCATCCCGATCAGCAATGTGTTGTGAGATATCTATCCGGTGTGTCGTGGCGTTGGCTCAACTATTGCATCTGCTGTCGCGGGGAAATTAAAGCGGAAGGTAACGAAGCGTGAACACGAAACCAAAGCCTCACGAGCCACAGACAAGATCTTCAAAAAATGACAGTCGACATGTTATGTTATTGCGGCGTCCACTCAAGGTGCCGCGCTACGCGTTACTAAGGAAACGGCGCTCTGGATCATCAGTTCCATTCCGTTCCCTGACCGGGAAGTTTCTTCCTGCGTTGCTGTGCAGTCCGACGAACGATATATCTCACAAAGAAAGTTAACAAGGGCTCTGCCAGAATGAAGCTGTGCGGCGAAGTGAGCAGCATGTGAGCACCGACATCGACGCGACGGTCAGGACGACCTAATCGAGCAGAGCCATCGCACCTTCTAATCCACTAAATGACTGTTGAATACTTCTGAACTTATGCTACTGGAGCGTCGGGTGTCGAAGCGCACATGTTTCAATTATTCACGCGCTTTACTGTAGTTTTTATATTGCAACAAAGTTCGAAACCTGTATGAAGTGAATTCCTTACTACGACTCATTGCATAGTCCTCTTCTTGAACTGACATCGCTTGCTCGAGCTAAGGTCGTGATTGTGATTGAGGACGGTTACTTTAACGATGAACAGATCACGCACTGTGCGGTTTTCCCACGGTTGGTCGCTTGTTGCCGATGATCCGAAAGCCTTCATCGCGAGCGCGACCCTACTTTTTGACAGTAAGCGCTGCGTGACCGTTTCGGAAGCGTGCCAGGAACTCGCTCTCTGAGGATTGGGGAGAACTGCGGGGCTGGCGCAAGATATAGCGCCGTTACGCGATGCGGGCACTCGGTGGGTTCGGTCTCGCATCGTCATAGCAATGTGCGATCGGAAGGCGATCTATGCGCCATCGAGTTGTAACGTTGCTCGCGCCAGCCGCATCTTTCGCGGTTATCGGTACTGATTCTAATCGTAACCAGTTATCCAATCCAAACGCAATGAGCCATTCGACGATCATTCCACGGATACTTTTGCGGTCGTCCGCCGAGACAGCTGGTTTTAGTATAGGGCCGGTTACTTCAAGCATTTAATAGAGTGAGTGAGATTGAAATGAAAACACCATTGGCAGTGGACTACTTTTGTGATGCGGCACGGCTTTATCCGCACCATATAGCAGCGAGGCATGGCAGCGAGTCGGTGACGTATCGGGAGCTTGATGAGCAGTCTAATCGCATCGCAACGGCGCTGACCGAGCGCTGTGGCCGCGAGGCGCCCGTCATCGGCGTGCTGATGGAGCGAGGAACTGATTTATTGGCTGCGATGCTTGCCATTTTTAAGATTCGCGGTACCTATATGCCGCTTGATCGCCAGTATCCAGCGGAACGTTTGGATTACATGCTGGAGAAGAGTAAATGCTGCCTGCTGGTGACCGACCATAACTGCTACGAACAGGCGGCGTATTTGGAGGCAGCCAAACCGGAACTAGTGCTTCTTGATATTGAGGAAGCGCAAGCATCGAGCGTAGCCTTTGTCGGGCCCAGAGGCAAAGGCAGTGATCTTGCCTACGTCATTTTTACTTCGGGTACCACCGGTCAACCAAAGGGCGTAATGGTTGAACAGCGGAGCCTTGTCAATCATTTGCATGCTAAGGTCCGCGATCTGGCGATCAGTAAAACTGACCAGGTGGCGCAGACTGCATCGCACTGTTTTGACATTTCTCTGTGGCAATTTATGGCGGCGCTGCAAGTGGGGGCGTGCACGCGGATCATTAATAGAGACGTCGTATGCGATCCGTCGCGGCTGCTGCTTGAGCTGCGCGAATGCCAAGTATCGGTCATTCAATTTGTGCCGTCACAACTACGCTCGTTTGTGGCCGAAGTCGAATTGATCGAGGCACGCGCGCTGCCGGCGCTGCGCAGGATTTCCACCGTCGGGGAGGCATTGCCGCCCGACGTATGCCGACGCTGGCTGGCCATGTACCCGTCTATTCCCATCCTCAACCACTATGGACCGACTGAATGTGCCGACGGTGTCACGCATGCTTTGATTTCTAACTCTCCGGCGGAAGGTCAGGCATTTATGCCAATCGGGAAATCGATAGACAATCTGCAAATCTATGTGGTCAGGCCAGATGCAGCGGCGCTGACGCTTGTTGCGTCAGGTGACGTAGGCGAACTCTGTGTAGCCGGCGTTGGCCTTGCGCGTGGCTACATTAACGACGACGCGCGTACCGAGGAGGCTTTTGTGGTTAACCCTTTCAGCGATAAGCGCGGATATGATCGATTATACAAGACTGGCGATCTCGTGAGGATGCGTGAGGATGGCTTACTGGAGTGTCTCGGAAGAGCAGATCGTCAGGTTAAGCTGCGTGGCTATCGTATTGAGCTAAACGAGGTAGAAGGTTTGCTGGGGTTACATGCAGCAGTCGAGGCCGCGGCCGTAGTGGTGCATTACCCCGCTGACAATCGGGTGAAACTGACGGCAAGGGAAACACTAAATAGTCTGGGGGAAGCGGAAAGACTGCCGCGCCTCGTGGCCTTCGTCAAGCTTCGAGAGGAGGTTACACGGAGCGCTTTGCGCGAACACATGTCGCGTCAGTTGCCTGACTACATGCTGCCTGATCTTTTTTTCGAGATGGCGACATTACCATTAAACGCCAATGGCAAATTTGATTACAAAAAATTGCCTTCCCCGGAAAGTTTGCGTCCTTTGTCCGATGTGAAATATCTGGAGCCTGCTGACGGTCTTCAGGTTCGGTTGTGCAGGCTGCTAGCCGAGATACTGCATCTAGACCGGCTGGGACGAAACGACAACTTTTTGCTGATGGGCGGTGACTCGCTGCGCGCCATGCTTGCGATCAACCGTATTCGGAGCGAATTCGCCTGCGAAGTTTCAGTGGTTGACCTGTATCATTGCACAATAGATGAGTTGACCGAGCTCCTGGCCGAGAAAGAGGATGCGCATGAGTCGCTCCCCGCCATTGTCGGCAGTCGCCGTGATGAGGGCGGAGAGGCTCCGGCCAGCCACATTCAAAAACACTTATGGTTTTTGTGGAAGCTTGATCCAACAGCATCCAACTACACCCTGCAAACGGCGCTCGAATGCTGCGGAGAGCTTGATCGAGATCGCTTTAGTCGGGCTTGGGATGCGGTGGTGCAGTACTTCGACACACTGCGCATCCGATTCGTCGAAAAGAGCGGCAATCCATATTTGACCTTCGATTCACCGCCGAAGGGCAGTTTGCGCTTTATAGACCTTTGCGGCGACCATCGTGCCCCCAGGTTGGCTGAACTGAAGGCGAGCGAGTTTCATCCGTCCTTTGATCTCGCCGCGGGCGCACTGTATCGCGCACTACTAGTACGAGAGAGATCAGACCGGCATGTTGTCATCTTTACCACGCATGAAATCATTATGGACGCGTGGTCGCTTTCGGTGATGGTGCGCAAACTGCGTGAATTTTACAAGGCGGGAGTCAGCTCAGTGGACGGTCTCGAAGCCGAAATTTCGTTCGCGGATTTCGCGAAATGGGAGTCTGAGCAGTTTCGATCGGACTGCTGGGCGCGACAGCGCGCGTACTGGGCACAACAGCTGTCGGGTGAGTTGCCGGTGCTGACCCTGCCTTCCGATAAGCCTCGTCCGAGGCGGATGCATTACACCGGTAAGTCACACGCCATACAAATTCCGGCTCTCGCGGCGTCCAGACTTCGCGAACTCGCTGCGGACAATCGCACAACGCTTTTCAGCGTGTTACTGACGACGTTTTACGTTTTGTTGAGAGAGTACAGTGGACAGGACGATATCATCGTCGGCACTCCGAATGTAGTGCGCGAACAGTCAGGTACGGAAAACCTGCTGGGGTTCTTCCTAAACATGTTGCCGCTAAGGGCGAAGATAAATCCTGACAAGTCATTCATCGAAAATCTGGCCACGACGCAGCAAACTGTCATCGGTGCTGCCTTCAACAAGGCATATCCATTCAGTCGGATGTTGGAAGCAGTTGACGTGGTACGTGGAAGCAATTTTTCCCCCGTATTCCAGGCGATGTTCAACATGTATTCGGAGAAGGCAGAGCTGATTTCTGAGGGGCGGCAAGACGTGTCAATTGTCGCCCGAGAATTGGAAAACGGTTATACCAAGTACGATCTCACTCTTTACTGTCAGGAAGAGGGGGACGGCATCTATCTGCAGATGTCCTATTGCACCGAGCTGTTCTCCGACGAGCTCGTTTCCAGAATGCTGCTCAACCTGCAGCAAATTATTCAGGCGATCATTGCGGCGCCCGCAGCGCCGCTGGCAGAGCTGGATCTGCGGCACCCAGCTGAAAAGGCTTTTCTTAAGCGGTACAACGGAGGACGGCTGGCTTATACAGGCGCTAGTACGCTACGCGAAATGTTCGAAGTGCGTGCAAAAATGTCACCAGTGGATACTGCTTATTTCTGGGAGCGCGGCCGCATTTCGTACGCTGAGTTGGATGCAGCGGCCAACCGTTTTGCTAACAGACTTGCAGCCTCCGGTGTTGGTGCCGGCGACAGGGTGCTGCTTGGCGTTGACCGCGGCATTAACGCGTTGATCGTTATTCTGGCTGCGATCAAGCTGCACGCAACCTACTCGGTGATCGGGGCAAATTATCCGGTAAGTCGCATACTTGAGATTGCCAAAGATGTCGCTCCCAATGCCTTCGTTGCCACGCCGTTGCAGCGGGAAGCATTTCGTGACAGAGGGCTGGTGCTACTGCCGTCGGAGGAAGTTGCATGCGGCAATGAGGAAACAGATGCCGCCCCTTCGCCATCTTGCTCGCATGAAGTGCTGCAGATCGTATACACATCTGGCTCTACGGGAAAACCGAAGGGCGTTGTAGTTTCCGCTACAGCATGCCTAAATCGTTTGCACTGGATGTGGGGGCAATTCCCATTTCAGGCCGGCGATGTCTGCGTCGTGCAGAAGTCGGCGGCGCTGGTTGCCAGTCAATGGGAAATCTTCGGGCCACTCTTACAAGGCGTTCCTAGTTTGCTGCTGAGTCAGCAAGAACTGCAAGATCCATCCCTGCTGCTATTGCAGCTCGATCGTTACCGGGTAACGCGTCTGCTGTGCTCGCCACCGTTGATCACCGGCATTTTGACGGCACAATTGACAGACGGACGGTCGGTTTCAGATTTGCGGCTGGTCACCTCAAGCGCTGAGGCGTTGCCGCCAGAGTTGGCTCGGCGCTTTCTCGAGGCGTTCCCACAGGCCCGTTTGTTCAACTTCTACGGATCCTCCGAGTGTAGTTCGAACGCCGCTTGGGGGGAGGTGTGCGAAGTGGGCGCTGATGAACGGACTGTCCCGATCGGTAAGCCGGTGGCCAATGTCGGCATAGCGGTCGTAGATGACAAGTTGTGGCCGGTGGTTCAAGGTGCGGTGGGGGAGATCCTGGTGACGGGTGACTGCCTGGCGAGTGGCTACCATGGCAGCAGGGAGTTGACGGCCGAGCGATTTGTTGATAATTCGGTGCCAGAGTTACAGCCTTTCGGAACTGTGGCTTATCGCACTGGCGATTTGGGGCGCCACCGTGACGACGGCCGCCTGGAGTTCCTCGGAAGGCGTGACAACCAAATCAAGATCCATGGCTTGCGCGTTGAACTGGATGAGATTTCTCACGTCTTGCGAAAATGTCCTGGGGTCGAGGAGGCCGCGGTGCATTTGCACCGCGCCGCGGATGGCGAGCCGCTGTTGACTGCTTACGTGGTGGGCACGGAGGCGAAGCTGCCGTCGACGGAGGATGGGTTCAGACAAATGCTCCGTCATTCGCTGTTGCCCCATACTATTCCCCGTTCATTTGTCCGCTTGCGGGCTTTGCCTAAGCTGCCGGGCGGTAAACTGGACCGTTCACGCTTGCCGTTGCCACGGCAAACCGCAGTGGGCGTATTCGCGCCGCTGGTCACCACGACCGAGAATGCACTGGCCGCGGTTTGGCAGGAAGTGCTTGGTATATCGACGATTGGTGCGGACGCGCATTTCTTCTCACTGGGTGGTACCTCTATGCTGAGCGTGCGCTGTGTGGCGCAGGCGGCCAAGATGGACATCCGCTTTTCGGTCAGCGAGTTGTACGATTATCCAGTGTTACGCGAACTGGCCGGGCTGGTCGATGCCCGCTCTGGCGAACTGGTGCACCATGATGGCCAAATCGGCGGTGGCGTGGAAGTAACGCCTACGATACGATTCATGAATCGGCGCATGGGTTTAGACGAGCATTTCAACATGTACGCGATCTGGCAAGACGATAGCTGCCGTTTGGATCCGGCCATATTGGAGTCCGCTATCGTCAGGTTGGCGAAAGACTACCCACTGTTGCGCACCAGGATCTCTCGAGATGACGATGATCTACGCTTCCATACCGGAGTCGGAGCGTTGCATCTGGAGCGAGTTGCATTGGGCTCGTACGCAGAGCTCGGTGATTGCACGCGAGAGGTATCTGGTATCGCTGAGAAAGCGCAATATGCATTCCGGTTCGATGGTCGTACCTGGATGTCGCGTTTCCAATTGATCGAGGCGGAGGTCGGTGGGCGGCCGCACAGTTGGATTTTTATCATAATTCATCATTTTCTAGTCGACGGCTATGGGTTCCGGCTGCTGCTGGACGAAGTAGAACGCTACTATCTGGCTATAGTGCATGGCCACGCGCCAGTTCCCGCATTCAGTGGCCGCGCGCAGTTGAATCGATGGGTGAAGGCGCTGCGCGAACATGTGAGCGGTTCGTTGGACAGCCACATTGCTTATTGGCGAAGCCGGCCATGGGAACTGCTGCGTGAGGATAGTGCTACAGTCCTCGAGGTTGAGCCAGTCGATAGTGGCGCTGATGCCAGCCGCCGCTTGTTCGAGATGCTCCATACTGGGCAGATGCACAGTGATGCTGCTTTCGAGGCCTTGTGTGCGCGCAAGGGGATTCGCTATCTGGACCTGGATGCGGAATCGACAAAGGTTCTGCTCGATCTGCATCCGGAACGGCACGGCTTTGACGCGTTCGACGTCATCCTGTGCGCCTTGGCGGAGGTGGCAGGACAGGGCAACCAGCGACGAGGGCTGTTTTTGGACAGCATGGACATGCTGCGCACGCCTATCCTGCCGGGTCAGGATCTGTCGACGGTTATGGGCTTTACCGCGGAGCTTGTCCCGCTGGCCATCGTTTGTGAGGGGCGACTCAGTGTGGCGGAACGTCTGAAAGTGGTGCGTCGTCAGCGCAATTCGGCGCGGATCCATGGCATTGGGCTACGGGCGGCTGCGTATCTGCTGCCGGGCGATCAGGCGAAGGCACTCATGGATTTCGACTGGCCTCGTGTTGTCGTCAACTATCGCGCTGCGTTAGATAATCTTCGTACGCGCATGCTGCTCGGCCTTGCTCAACCGACGATCTGGACGGGTGATGGGATGGGGTCCAACCGTCATCACACGTTGCGGTTAGATATCGACAATGTGGACGGTAAACTTCGTATCCAGATGCATTGTGCGCTGCATTGCTTTTCCGCAGAGGAGGCGAACATGCTGGGACGTCAGTTGCTGCATTGTCTCGCGGCTTATGCCGGATGGCTCAGGGACAATAAGGAAGATGTGGACGCAGCAAGCGTGAAGCGAGCCATGGTATGAACACGCCAACAGTTGCGGCATCACGGATGCAGTCAATGGCCCATGATCGACTGTTGCCACTGATCCTGCGGCTGGCTCTTCCTTCCGTCATTGGAGTCACTGTCAGTGCCGCTTATCAGTTGCTCAACGCCTATTTCGTGGGACGGCTCGGAACAGCGGCACTCGCGGCGATGGCATTCTCGTTCCCGTTTGCAATGGGCATCACGGCAATAGGCCAGATCTTCGGTGCAGGGGCCGCCTCGTTGATTGCTCGAAGCTTGGGGCGCGCCGACGATCACTCTGCCAACGATTATGCCTCGCACGCGTTATGGTCTGCGATGGTAATTGCTGGCATTGCGGCAATCGCCGGCTGGCTGTTGGCTCCAAGTTTGCTGGCATGGCTAGGCGCTGGACCATCGACTTTGCCACTGGCGGTGGCCTATCTTCATTGGCTGCTGCTGGGCTATGTGGCAGTGGTATTCAATATGGTCTGTGGTTTCATCGTGAGAGCGGATGGCAATACCGTGCTCAGCATGACGACCCAAGTCTCATCCTTCGCAATGAACGCGGCGCTTGACCCGGTGATGATTTTCTGGTTGGGGCTGGGCATCGATGGGGCCGGTATCGCAACATTTCTGGCCCAGTTGTGCGGCTTAACCTTGTATTGGCGACATTTCGCGGGCAGGCACGGGGCCATCGTCTTATTGTGGCCATCGGTGGGACGCTGCTGGTGCCGGCTGGCGAGCATCGCCCGCATCGGCATTCCACCAGCGCTCAATACGCTGCTCGCGGTAGCGGCCATGTCCATGCTCAATGGGTTCGCTGCTCGCTACGGCGAGGCATCGGTGGCGGCGATAGGTTTGGCCAGCCGCTTGGCGATGCTGGCGGTACTTCCGCTGTATGGGCTGTGCATCGGGGCGCAGTCGGTTGTAGGGTTTAATGTCGGCGCAGGTAACTGGACACGGGTGGCGCAAGCGGTTCGGACTATGGTTGCCGTCGCGCTAACGTTCGCCGGAGTCTATGCCGGCTGGGTCGTGTGGCAAGCTAGGACCATCATCGGCTGGTTTACGCACGAGTCGGCGACGATAGAGATTGGTAGCCGCGCGATCTTACTGTTCCATTGTGCGTTGCCGGTGTTAGCGGTGCAACAGGTGTGTCTGCTTTTCATGCAGGCTAAGGGCGACGCAATCTGGGCAACGCTTGTAGCGGTACTGCGGCATGGCGTGTTTCTGATGCCCCTGATGGCCTTGCTGCAGCACGCTTACGGACATGACGGCCTGTTGTTCTCGGTAGCGGCTGCCGATATGACGGCGGGTCTTATCGCTATTGTTATTCTCTATAGTGAAATGCGGCAGATCGACAAGGCCTCCCATGTCTAACGACGTTTGACCTGTATCGGCCCGGATTGTTTGGACACGGTTTTGGCACTCAGGCGGCCTGTTTAAAAATCCATGCCTGACGGGGTTCGAGGGGTGACATGAACCCCAGTTTTTCCAGCCGCCATTCTCGGTTGTAACGGTCTTTGAAGTCAACGACAGCGTCACGAACTTCATCAACATTCTTGAAGATACGCCGGTGAATCGCTTGTTCTTTCATGTTCCGATTGAACCGCTCAGCAACGCCATTGGTTTGCGGTTCGGCGACGAAGGCGTAGCTCGCTGCCCCAGAATGGCTCAGTCAGGTTGGCCGATGTAGTCTGTCTTTGTGGCGTACGAGTAGTTATCCTTATTAGATAACCCTGTCTCCGGCGGCAGTGACAGTCCAACCATGCCACGTCGCGAAACGTTTCTGGAGCGCGGTACGATGACATGCCGCGTTCATCTGGTGTCTGGGCAACGCGAAGTGCTGCCGGATCGCACCGAAGCTCGAAAGAAACGCCTGCGTGCGACGTGCATCGCGAAATCCGCACATCTGGCGCTCCCGCCTGCGGGCCGGCTGGTGGCCGTTCTCGGCACGGTTGTTCACGCATGCGGCCGCTTTGACGAAGACGTGCTTCACATGAGCAAGCTCAGCAATGTCCGACTTCGCCGCCGGATAGCTGCGCAGCCGGTCGGTCACGATCTTGCGCGGCACCGGGTTTGAACGCAGCACCCTGAGGAAGAAGCGCTTTGCCGATGCCTTGTCACGCCGCTTTTGCACAAGCACGTCCAGTTCTGCGCCATGCTCGTCGACCGCTCGCCACAACAGATACGGCTCGCCGCGCAGCCCGGCTTGCGCCGCGCGGCCTTGGCGCCCTGGGCGAATCTGGCGCCGAACTTCTCGCACCAGCAACGGATCGTCTCATGCGACCACAACACCACGCTCGAGCAGCAACTCCTAGACGTCGCGCAGGCTCAGGCTAAACCGGAAATGCCAGCGAACCGCGCAGTTGATGACGACGGCAGGGAACCGGTGGCCGTGATAAAGCGTTTTTGTCTTCTTCATTACGTCATTCTACCGCCCCCTTTCCATCAAACTGTCAGAGCCATATGGCGAGCTCTTCCATGCCGGCGCACAGCACAGCGAGGTTGTCTGAGCCTCTCGGGGAGATTGCACTTTTCCAGCGATCATCGCCATCGACCACCGCGGTCCTGTCTTGAGCTGTGTCTCGTTTAAGACATCGATGTCGCAAGTGTGACGGCAGGATGCCAGCTAGCACGGCGAGTGGCGCCTTGTTTTCTCAGCTGTGTTTTCAGAAAGTCGTTGGCACATCGGTTGCTTGATAGGGATACGTTGACCATAACAATCTAGCAACTCACTTCTAGGAGTTCAGATGAAACTTGCTCGATCGATCCTGATGCTGCCACGACCGCCGCGCGCGCATCGTGGCGAGGTCTCTCATCTCATGATTGGGTTATCAAGATGGGCGACGGCTCCCCGACGAGGTCTGGACGGTGCCGTATCAGGAATGGGGCGAATGGCAGTGGAGGACATGGGTTGGCAGGTTCTTGCCAGCCTGCCCCGTCCCAAAAGCCATACCTTGGCTTTCCGCTTCGGGAGCGCGCGGAAGCCACGCTTCTACGAATGACTTGCACCTGTATTCCTGCGATCAAACAATATGATTGTGCGTAGCCTGAACGATGCTGAAGCGACGGATCACTTCGTCGATTGGGGCAATGGTACTAGCCACCGCCTCCTGACGGCTAAGGACGGCATGGGCTTTAGCGTCTGCCACACCGTAGTGCGCGCTAACACGGTCTCGTTTTTGCAATACCGTAACCATCTCGAAGCTTCTACTGCATCGCCGGAGAGGGCGAGGTGTGAGCATGAGCACGCAAGTCGATGGGGATTCGGGGCGGTTTGAGCGACTTGCGTGATGTAGCCGAGGGGATCTCCCTCAGGCATCTTGCACAAACAACGCCCAAGGGAGAGTCTCGCGTTTTCCAAGACCCGAGACCTTTGCAGTGTGCCGCACGAGTGCCCGTAATCCTGACTTCTACCGCCTGCTGCTGCGGATCGATCAAGACTTCGCCGAGCAACCCCGCTCGCAGCACTGCCGCCGCTGCAGAGGCGTTCTGCACAGCGCCCGCTATCGCCGCAAACCACGCGGCCTTACCCGGCAAGCCCGCGCCGAGTGCGGCGATTTCCGCTACAGCTTCTGCTGCGCCGAGTGCCGCCGTCGCACCACGCCGTTCTCCGTGCGCTTTCTCGGCCGTCGCGTCTACGTTGCCGCAATCATGGTCGTCGTCAGTGCCACGCGCGCCAGTGCCGGCACTGCTGCCGCGATGCATCAGCTCGGCGAGCTGGGCGTGCCGCGCGCAACGATCGCGCAATGGCGGCGCTGGTGGCAGACCGACTTCGTCAGCACGCCGTTCTGAACGCTTGGGCGGGCGGCGTTCGTGCCGCCCGTCGAGACCGTGCAGGCGCCGGCGAGCCTGCTCGAGCGCTTCGCTGCGGCGTTACAGCCTGACCCGATGCTGTGCTGGCTCTCGCCGCTCACCCGCAGCAGCGCCATGAGCACCGTGCATGAGGGACGGTAGCCGCCCGCAGAACTTCTCGCTCGCCCTCTCCGAACAGCGCTTGTAGTCTCGCCTCTCCCCTGAATCGCGGCGCGGTGCGCCGCATCTTTGGAGAACGCATGACTGAACTTCACGATCTACCCGTGCGGGATCGTTGGGCGCGCTTGCGCTTTGCGATCGTCGGCCCCTTGCTTGCAGCACCGCCCGAGTCGGGGCAGTTGCGCGAACTCATCACCGCGCTGGCCGCCAGACGCTGGCGTCATCCCGTCACTGGCGACGATATCCAGTTCGGCCGCTCGACCATCGAACGGTGGTTCTATCAGGCCCGCAAAGCGCCACACGACCCGGTGGCGAAACTGCGCAAGCGCAAGCGCCCAAGTGGCGCCGGCGCAAACCTGTCGCCTCAGACGGTACAGGCGATCCGCACGCAGTACCGCGACCATCCCGGCTGGACCTGCCAGTTGCACTTCGACAACCTCAAGGTCATGCTCGGTGCGGCGAACCTGCCGTCGTACACGACCGTGCGCCGTTACATGCGTGCGCAGGGCCTGTTCCGGGAACGCCAGCCCCGGCACACGGGCGCCGGCGCGATGCTCGCGCGCGATCGCCTCGAGAAGCTCGAGGTCCGCAGCTTCGAGGTCGAGCACGTCAACGCGCTCTGGCATCTCGACTTCCATCACGGATCGCGCAAGCTGCTCATCCATGACGGCCAGTGGATCACGCCGATGCTGCTGTGCGTGATCGATGACCGCTCGCGCGTCGTCTGTCACGCGCAATGGTTTCTCGATGAGACTGCGCGCAGGCCTGATCCACGGACTCGCCCAGGCGTTCCAGCGCCGTGGGCTGCCGCGCGCTGATGACCGACAACGGTGCGGCAATGCTGCCGAGGAGACGACTGCCGGGCTGCTCGCGCTCGGCGTGCTGCATCAGACGACGCTGCCATATTCTCCGTATCAGAACGCGAAGCAGGAGACGTTCTGGGCGCGTATCGAGGGGCGCGTGATGGCCATGCTCGAAGGCGAGACCAATCTCACGCTCGAACTGCTCAACCAGGCCATCCACGCCTGGATCGAGCGCGAGTACCATCACGCGCATCATTCCGAGATCGGCGGCACGCCGCTCAAGCGCTACCTGGCCGGTCCCGACGTGCGGCGCGAGTGTCCCTCCAGCGATGCACTACGGGCCGCGTTTCGCATTGACGTGACACGAACCCAGCGGCGTTCGGACGGCACCGTGAGCCTGGCCGGCACGCGCTTTGAGATCCCCTTGGCTTACCGGCACCTGCAGCGCGTACGCCTGCGTTACGCGGGCTGGGACCTGAGTCGCGTCGATCTCATCGACGCCAACAGCGACGTCGTGCTGTGCCCGCTGTGACCATTGGACAAGGTCGCCAATGCCGACGGCCAGCGCCGTCGCATTGATGCCGTCATTGTCGAGCTGCCACCGGCCACTGCGCCCGGCATCGCACCGCTGCTGCGCCAGATGCTGGCCGAACATGCGGCAACCGGGCTGCCGCCGGCCTGGATTCCCGCTGACTGGCAGGAGGGCGCATGAGCCAACGCCTGCAAGCCCTCTACGGCCTGAAGTGGAACCCGTTCTCGCCGGAGCCGCCGCTCGAAGCGCTGTACGTGCCGCCCCGCGTCGAGAACTTCTGCTGGCGCATCGAGAACGCGCTCGTGCGCGAAGGCGGCTTCGCGATGATCCACGGCGAGCCCGGCACCGGTAAGAGCGTCATCATGCGCGTGCTGGCCGAGAAGCTCGAGCGGCTCACCGAGCTGATGGTCGTCTCGATCAATCACCCGCAAAGCAGTCTCGCCGACTTCTATCGCGAGATGGGCGACATCTTCAATCTGGAGTTCAAGGCACACAACCGCTGGGGCGGATTCCGGTCGCTGCGCGAGCGGTGGCTATCACATCTGCAGAGCACGCGCCGACGTCCGATCCTGTTGATTGACGAGGCCCAGGAGATGAGCGCGGGCGTACTCAACGAACTGAGGCTCATGGCCAGCGCTCGCTTCGATTCGCAGCCGCTGCTGTGCGTGGTGATCGCCGGCGATACGCGCTTGACCGACAAGCTGCGGCGCGACGAACTGCTGCCGCTGGGCAGCCGCATCCGATCTCGCCTGGCGACCGAGAAGGCCACGGTGGATGACCTGCTGGCCTGCCTCGATCATCTGCTCGCGAGCGCTGGCGCCCCACAGCTGATGACGCCGCCGCTGCGCCACACACTGTGCGAACACGCGCTGGGCAACTACCGCGTACTCACCACGCCTGCCAACGATCTGCTCGCCACCGCCGCGCAGCGGGAATTGACCGAACTCGACGAGAAGCTGTACTTCGAGGTCTTTGCCCCGTCACCGCCATCCTCGCGCCGAACGCCCGCACGTCAACCCAATGGAGCAAGATGACATGTCCCGTAAAACATCACCTCACAAACCCGATGCGGCCCGACGCCTGCCGTTGCCCGAACTCTCCGACGAGGCCGCCTACATGATGCAGTTCTTCATCGAAGACTTCTATCTCTGGTTCAGCCGCGCCTACGCTACCCAGATCCGGCGCTACCGCAAGCCTTGGTACCGCGGTCCGACGCAACCGCCGCATCAGGTCGTCGACGAGCCGTTCTGAAACAACAACGGGGGCTTCATCGCCCCCGTTTTACTTCGTCCCTTGGACATCACATTTAGCTTGCCCATTGCCCCATCGATTTACGTGCTTACGCTCACTGGTTCTGCGCAGTTTGTTGTTCGTAGGCTGACACGGCGGCGGCTATGCCAGCAGGTCAGCCCTTGGCGTTGCAGGCTGCGCGACGTACGCGCTCCGCGCGCGCCGGCTGGCCCTGGGCACGCAACTGCCGCACGATACGAGGACGACGGCAGCTGCCGCGACTCGCCGGGTAGATGGTGGCGACCGCGGCGTCCAGCGCTGCATTGGCCTGAGCGCGCCTGCTCGATCCGCGGCGACGCCACTGGCAATAGCCGCTGCGCGATACATCAAGCATTCGGCACGGGCGGCTGACGCGGTACTGGTCGCGGTGGGAATCGATCCATGCGTACTTCACCGCGACCCTTTCGCGAAGTACGCCGTCGCTTTTGAGAGATTTCGATGTCCAGCTTCGCACTGGCCAATTCCTTGCGCAACCGGCTGTTCTCCGCTTCCAGCGCACTGATCGGGCGAGTTGTTCGTGCCGTGACCGCTTCGCGACCACTCGCCGGGCCAACGCCCTCGAATCGGCAGCCACGCCGCATCCAGTTCCCTAGCGTCGCCACTGGCACCCCAAGCCTTCGTGCAGCCTCGTGCTGCCCGACTGATTCGGCAAGCCTGACGGCCTCGATCATGAATTCGTCTGTGTGTTGTCGTTTCGGCACTGACCTTTCTGACATGCAACCCCTCCGTACAGTAGGAAATTAACAAAATTCCTGCTGTACGCGAAATCGAGGCACGGTCAAACCCGCAATCACTTGAATCAATTCACAAGGTCAGCTACCTCGATCACAGCCATTCCGCAGAGATCCTGGTTTGCATTTCCCACAGCGGCGGCACGGCTAGCCGCTTGCGGCGGTAGCCAGCGAGCGAGCGCCTCCTTGACTTGCATCAAAGTGCAAGCGAGCACTTGTTGGCGGAAGGCTCGGCGCATCTCCTTCGTCACACCGCGACGCTCCGAACGATCGGCTGCACTGGCGAGAGTATATGGTGCCAGAGGTTTGTCGAGTCGCTTGATGACTGAGATGATGGCTCCTTCGAGGGTCTGTTGGCTAAAGTATGCGTCCTGGATCTCGCGCACCGAGCCCGCGAAATCCGCGTAGGTGCCCGCTAGCCGGGGATCGCGAAACGAACTCATCGTAAAAAGGCCATCCTCCGCGCTATAGCTGGCCCAGCCGCCGTAGGCTCCCCCCTCTTCGCGCAGCTTGCGGTGCAGCGCAAGATGGGTCAGGAGCTCGGCGGCAACAGCGAGCGGCGCAGCATCGGGATGCTCGACACTAGGCGCGGCCCATGCAATGTGGCAATGGTTCACCTGGCTTGCCACACGCAAGGCCACGTTGGCGACTTCATGAGCACGCGAGATCGCGTCAGATGCACCCAGCCTGCCAGCCCGAGAGGGGCGCAGGTCCAATGCCTTCGAGGCCTCGAGCGACGATCCGTTCAGGCCAACCCAAATGACGCGATTGGGCACCTCCAGCAACAGCTGGTGAATGCGCTTCAGGTGGTCGGCGATAGCTTGAACGCCCTCCGGCGACTCCAGCATCTTGCCTAGCGCGGCGACGAATGGCAGAGAGGCTAGGCCGTGCACGCGGTGGGCAAATTGCCGACGAATCGAGTAGGCCGCGGCCGCGGCCAGAGAAGCGTACTGGCCGGCCGCCGCTGCTAAGCCGTTGACTTTACGCGCGACGCGCGCTTTGGTCAAAAACGAGATGCGGTCGAGTTCATCGAATCGCGGCACCAAGGTCCACGCCGCGATGGCGGAGGGGATTCCGGCTTCGTCCTCAGTCAGCGCGGAGGCATGAACGTTCAGTTGCGGCGTCAGGCTCGTGCGACCGGCCTCCACCAAGGTGTCCAGCGTCATTGAGAACGAGGACACCTGACGCTGGCGCCATCGGCCCGCTTCTTCAAATCCCAAACTACCAGTCCCGAGGTCCGGCACGATGTCGGCGTACAGGGATAGCCAGGGCCAATCGTCCTTCGGGGCCGTGCTCAGATCGAAAAGCGTGGTCGCATAGGTGATGCCGTTGGTGGCGCCACCGACGACGCTAATCGAGCTGTGCTGATGTTGAATCTCTGGCAACGCGATGGGCTCACGCCTGAGTTCGCTCGGCTGAACGCAAGGCAGTACATCGATGTTGCTTCGAGCCCTGCGGTGTTCGGCCAGAGCGGCCTCCTCGGCGCCGATCTGGCGACGCTCGTCGTCGTTCAGCTCGCGCTCCTTCAGCGCGAGCGCCTTGGCTTCCTGCGCCTCGCGCAGAGTCGCGAAGTCGGCATCTGCAATCACGTGCGTGGCCAGAAGATTCGGGTGATTGATCAGCTCACGGACGGCATGCTTGAAGAAGGCCGGGTCCTCAATCTCTTTCCCGAGTTGCTGAAGCACGGGTTCGATATCGAATGCCGTTGCGACATCGCCTCCGTTCATCAGCAAGGGTACGGCGTCAAGCAACCGGCGCAGTGCGTCTGGGATGGTGTCCCCCTGAATCTCGCGCTTTGCAAAACGCATGTCGCGCAGTGCGGTTTTGAGGACATCCACCGGAACGCCGTCAGTTGCGGCGTCCTCGAGGGCGTGCTCGATACAGCTCTTTGCTCGCTCCACCTGTGTCTCGGTCAATCCTTCCATGCCAATATGCAGCACAAGCTGGCGCAGGCCGCTGTCGACGAAATTCATCTGGCTTGGTCGGCCGAAGCCTGCCGACTGCATCGCCTTCATCACCGGCGCGGAGGCGTCGCCAAGCAAGCCGTGGCTCAGTAGCCGAAGTCGTGCAGTGGCTAGCGGGTCGGTGGATTCACCGAAGCGCCAGCTGAGCTGCAGGCCATGTTCGTCAGGGCGCGCTTGAGCCGACGGTACTCTGACCTGAGCGCGGCGCGGTGCTATCCAGTCAGCAGCCAGCTCTGGCCGACGCGCCGGGCACCGTCCCGTGCGGCGCGAGAGCACGCGCTCAACGAGCTTGGCCTGAATCTCCTTTGCCTCGATTCGACCAGCGCTCATGAACATCGCCTGCGAAGGGTGGTAGTGGCTGGCGTGGAACTCCAGCAGCATTTCGTGTGAAAGCTCCGGGATGACGAGCGGGTCGCCGCCGTAGTTCTCGGCGTAGGACGTTCCGGGGAACAGAGCCTTGTTGAGGCCGGAGTACAGGATGCTCAGCGGATCGCCAAACGCGCCCTTCATCTCGTTGAGCACTACACCTTGACGGACCAGGCGATCGTCCTTGAAGGAATGGCGCCAGCCCTCCTGACGGAAGCTAAGGTAATCCAGCTTGGGGAAGAAGGTCGCGTCAAGATAGACGTCGAGCAGATTGAAGAAGTCGGTGCGATCGGTACTCGCGAACGGATAGACCGTGCGGTCGGGGTACGTCATCGCATTCATGAAAGTCGCCGTTGAGCGCCGCAGCATTGCGAAAAACGGGTCCGCCACCGGGAAACGCTCCGAGCCGCACAGTGCAAGATGCTCGAGGATATGGGCACGCCCGTCGCTAGCTTGCGGAACCGTCGGAAAGCCCACCAGGAAAGCGAACTCGTCCTGGTCGCTGGCCAAATGTACATGACGTGCTCCGGATGCGGGGTCTAGGTATTGCTCGAGCTGCGCGCGCAGATCCGGGATGGGGTGACTGGAGATGTGTTCGAAGGAGGTCATTGTGATTCAGTGTCGGGTTGGCTGATCGATGAGGTACGGCTAAGCGCAGCGGCGCGTGGCCTGTCCTTACGTTCCACTTATGTAACGCCCCTCATTGGTCAAAGAGTTTCAAGCTGTCTAATGATCCCTACTTCGTAGAGAAGGTGCGCGATATTGTCGGGCTGTACCTGAGCCCACCGACCAATGCTTTGGTGCTGTGCGTCGACGAAAAGAGCCAGTGCCAGGCGGGCAGGGCGCTACCCGCTGTTCGCCGCCCTCAATACGGCAACGGGTGAAGTCATTGCGCAATGTAAGCCGCGCCACCGTCATCAGGAATTCCTCGCGTTTCTCAGGCATGCGGATCAGGCGGTGCCCGCACAATCTCGATGTGCATCTGATCGTCGACAACGATGCGACGCACAAGCATCCGAAGGTCAGGGTGTGGCTGGCCAAGCATACGCTACCACATGCACTTCACGCCGACGTATTTTCGCGACATTCGTTAATGTTTAGTTTCGCACACGCTCCAATTTCGTTGTTCATGGCCTCCTAACCGTGTTGACCAATGTTTGACCTACCTCAAGGTCGCCGTTACAGCCGTAGATGAATGGACTCAATTTTGCCTCTGTTGAATTTCCAGTGGGGGGTATCGTCCCGACTTCTGCATAAACACGACGAGGGCAGGTCGTGCACAGCAAGCTGTTCGAAGCCGCATTGGGCGTGAGCAATGAAATGAACGCGTCCGTGCGCCGGTCAAACCCGGCAAGGTGTTGTGAATGAAAGAGTCATACGTTGAAGGTCTAGCCAACCACAACGGCCTCGAGTCATGCGTGTGCGTCCGTAAGGGCGTAGGCGAAGCGTTGGCAGAGGTACGCATCGGCCAGGTATCGAGCTGCGAAATCCATTCCCCGTTCCGAAAGGTGCGGGCTGATCGGGGTGCCGAGGCGCTGGACGCTTGCCGAAAGCCACACCGGGATTGCCGTATTGGCAAGGCAATCCCGGACCCCGCGCGGTCGGAGACCCTGAGCACGTGCGGAAACACCTTGCATGGGAACCGGGAGATCCCGCGCCCTACTGCGTCGCGCTGGGAAGCGTTGAACGAGCATCAACATTGCGAAAACGACGAAATGAAGCCCTGCAAGCGTCTGCGGAAGTCGCTCGTAATCTCGTGCGAGCCGCCGGAAGCGATTCAACCAGCCAAAGCTGGCTCGACCACCCAGCGACGCGGCAGGAGGACAAAGCCTTTTTTCGCCTCCGGCAGCTTGATGGCCTGCCGTTCAATGCCTTCATCACGCGCGGCCTGCGTCGCGTCCTCACCTGTATGGTCTTGGTCCGCGAATGCCACCTTCACTGTTTGACCCGATACCTCCTGAACCTGGCGGGCAAGCTCGGCGACCTGCGCTCGCCCCTGCTCGTTGGCCGGCGTAATGTGCACAGCCAGCAGATTGCCCAGCGTATCGAGCGCCATGTGTACCTTGCTGCCACGCTTGCGGTTATAGCCATCGTAGCCCGCACGCGGGCCGCTTTCGCACGTGGACTGCAACGTGCGTCCATCCAGGATAACCGCGCTGGGTTGCCCCCGGCGCTCCTGGGCGATACGCAGCACCGAACGCAATTCGCTGACCATCCCATCGAAACAACCCGCGTTCAGCCAACGTTTGTGTTTGCTGATAGACCAGTTCCGACGGCGCGAAGTTGGTCGGCAGCATACGCCACGAGGCACCGGCTCGCGCCATCCATTTGCGTGCTCCTTCGGAGAAAACGATGTGTGCAAGCTCCGTTTTACTCCAGTCGGGCTTACTTCCGCGGCCCCCCCACATAGCATCTAATGCGACACACAACCGTCACGGATCCCAACATCATTGTTGGCATGCGGTCAGGCGCCTGAGCGCGTTGCACGAGGCAGCACCGTTGCGGCATGTAGAACCTCCACCGAGATCGACCGCAGCGGCGCCTCGTCAATGAAACGGTCCAGCAGTTCGCGCACGTCGTGGTCGATGAAATCGGCGCGGGTTGTGTCGACGATGAGAGTCGCCCGATCCGGGATATGCGCAAGCATCTCCTTGAGCGCCACCTTGCCGAGAAACGACACATCCTTGCGAAACGAGAGCAGGAAATGGTCGTCGTGTCGCGCGAGGGCAATAGGCCGATGCAGATTCGCCCACAACGCGAGCGCGGCGCTGCACAGCACGCCGAGGACAATTCCGGTGAGCAGATCGGTGGCGAGCACCCCGGCAATCGTTACAATGAATGGCGTGAACGCTGCCGCTCCCTGTTTCGCGAGCATAATGAACAGCGACGGTCTGGCGAGCTTGATGCCGGTATGAATGAGAATGGCGGCGAGACTCGCGAGCGGAATCAGGTTGATCGCATCCGTGAGCGCGAACACGCTGACGAGGAGTAGCACGCCGTGCACGATTGCGGAGAGCCTGCTTCGCGCGCCGGCGTGGACGTTGGCCGAACTGCGGACGATGACGGATGTGATGGGCAATCCCCCGATGGCGCCTGCCACCATATTGCCGACGCCTTGCGCTTTGAGTTCGCGATTCGGTGGTGCGGCGCGACGCTGCGGGTCGATCTGCTCGACGGCTTCGAGGCTCAGGAGCGTTTCTAGGCTGGCGACAACGGCAAGCGTCAGGGCGACGATCCAGATTTCTGGATCCACAAGGCGCGCGAAGCTCAACCCGAACTCAGCGAAATGCAAGGCGTCGTGGAGCGCCGCCAACGATTTGATGGCCGGCAACGCTACGCGGAGCTCAGGTGGCAACGCGAGCGTGGCGCCTAACGCGCCGCAAACCAGCGTCGCGCTTACGCCCGCAACTACGACGACAAGCGGCGCGGGCACGAACCGCACTAGGGCGAAGCGTCGCAATGTATGCGTGTCCCAGGCCGCAAGGATGGCCAGCGAGATGGCGGTTACAGTACAGACTATGGGCGAGATGGATACAAGCGCGCCTGCCAACGATTCGGTGTTGCCGCCCGACGTCAGACCGACTGCGAGTGGAACCTGCTTGATGATCAGCAGCAGGCCGATTGCGGCGAGCATTCCCTTGATGACGGGTGTGGGGACATACGACGCGAGCTGCCCGGCTCGAAGCGTGCCGAAGCCGAACTGGATGGCGCCCGAGAGCAGCAATGCAATAAGGAATGCAGAGAAACTACCGAGACGCGCGATGCCGTCGACGACGATCACGACGAGGCCCGCGGCGGGGCCGCTCACACTGAGGGACGATCCGCTGAGCAAGGCGACGACGATGCCACCAACGATGCCAGACACCAACCCGGCTAGCGGCTCTGCGCCGGAGGCTTTTGCAATGCCGAGACACAACGGCAGCGCGACGAGAAAGACTACAGCGCCGGCTGCGAGGTCACGTAGAAGCGCAGAAGGGAAAGCTTTCGAAGTCATGACGGAAACGAAAAATAGTGAAGGGTGAATACCGCGACGGCGAAACTTGTGCGACTGCCATGTTCCGGTGAACGAGGTAAGCGGAGCGATCTGGAGCGGGTCAGACGGGGGCGATTGCCTTCCTTGTTTCACGCCCGTAGCCCGACACGAGTTCGCGCATCTGGCCGTCGTTCAGTGAAAAGATCCAGCCGTGCACAAGGGGAGAGGGTGCACGCCCACGCACGAGCGGATGCTCGCGCAGCAGGCGTACCTGTTCGAGTACATTAAGTTCGACGAGCCGGTTGATGCGTGCCTCTTCCGATGGCAGGCGAGCGAGCGCCGCGTGATGCGTGTGTGCGAGTGCGCAAAGCGGCCTGATGTGGCGGTTGAAGTGCGGCGAGGCATCGGCTGGCGGAAGTAGCGAGGCGCGCACGCCCCCGCATCCGTAATGCCCGCAGACAATGATGTGCGCGACCCGCAGCTCACACACCGCATATTCGAGCACGCTCATGGTGTTGTCGTCATCAACATGAAAAAGGTTAGCGATGTTGCGATGAACGAATAGATCCCCCGGCGCGCACTGGGTGATGGTTTCGACGGGTACGCGGCTATCTGAGCAGCCAATCCAGAGCACTTGCGGTTTCTGCCCCATGGCTAGCGCGCGAAACAAGTTTGGTTCGCGCCGTCCGATTTCCTGGGCCCACGCGACATTGGCGACGAGCATGCGTTTTGGAAGATTCACGAGTCGAGACTCCAATCAGGTCGTTGGCTTCGATCAATGCTTGCGAATAGCCTTCTATCAAAAAAATGGGTCGTTCCAAAATGACGCTGGACGACGCCAATACGTGGCGCGGACTTCGCGGTCACCCGTCAATCAACCAACCCAGTGCACTCGGCCGCCGCCGGGATACCCTAGCAGGCCGCTGGAATACAGCCCAACGGAGACGGCCTTGTTCCGCTTACGCGGTTTCTGCCGAAAATTTTTCTGATTGCGCAATCTCAACGCGAATTCAACGTTGTTTTGGCGGTTTGAGGCTACTTTTTTGGCCTCATTGCCGCTTTCCCGCCACTATGGACGCACCCGTGCCAGCGATCGCATGCGCACAAGGTTGTACGCCGCCATATTCAACACGAACATCTGGTCCACCTTCTTCAAGCCATGCACCATCACCTGGCGCATGCGCCCCACGGTCTTGGCCCTGCCGAAACCCTGTTCAATCAACTTGCGCTTTTGCTCGAAATGGCGTAGCCCACGCTCGAGGCAATCGCATCGTGCACTGCCGAACGCCGCCCCGAGGTGTTTTGCGCAACGTGCGGCGTGACCTTCATCTGCTGGCGCGCCTCGACGAATTCCTGTGCGTCGTAGCCCTTGTCTGCACCCAGCGTGATTTCCGCGCGCGGATCCTCTGCCGCCTGCCGTACGTCGTGGATCATGATCTTGGCCGCTTCACGCTCGGCATGACCGTCGGCGCGTGTCACACGTGCGTTGACCACCAGGCCGTGCCGGTTGTCCGTTAGCGTATGGCCCATGTAACTCAATTCGCTGGCCGTTTTGCCTTTTCGATAGAGCTTCGCATCGGGGTCGGTCTTCGACTGATGTGTCTCGTTGCTGCGTTTCTCGCTTTTGCAGTCGCCCGCGCCGCCACCATCGTTGTCCTGATCGTCGCCGTTCTTGCGTACAAAACTCTTGTGTCCGACCCACGCCTGGATTAGGGTGCCGTCCACGCTGAAATGCCCGCCCGAGAGCAGACACTTCTTCCCGGCGATGGACACCCCTTCGTTGAAGAATTCGATCACGGCGTCGTGCTCGATCAGACGCTCGCGGTTTCTCGTAAAGACCGTGGGCACCCACACCTCGTCGTCCATCGCCAGGCCAATGAACCAACGAAACAGCAGGTTGTACTGCACCTGCTCCATCAGCTGGCGCTCTGAGCGGATGCTGAAAAGCGCCTGAATCAGCGTGGCTCGCAGCAACTTCTCTGGCGCGATGCTCGGCCTCCCGCCCTTTATGTCCGCTTCGTACATCTGGGCGAACAGTCGATCCATCTTCGCCAGCGCTTCATTCGCCATCACGCGGATCGAACGCAACGGATGCGACTTGGGGACGAAGTCGTCCAGCTTGCACATGGAAAACAGACTCTCGGTGAATGTGTCGGCGCTGACGCCATGCCGACTGCCATTTGCCATCGTCCCGGCAGAAGATTCTTCCATGATGGCGATCTCATACAGTTTTTGCGCCGACAGATGGTGTTGAGCTTGATGAGAATTGCGATGCATTTCATTCCAGTCATTAAGGTTTGCATAACAGAATTCAGTCTACCCGGTATTTTAGATGAGTCATCGTGTCGCAATTGTGTCGTCAAATACGTTAGGCTACCCCGTCCATTGTTTGAACGGAACCATGCGTTGCCTCAGTAGGCGCATAGATTTGCGCACATCTTTTATACCGACTGTGCTTTAGATGCATTGATAAAATGCAGCAAACAGACCTCAATAGGACCTACGCCATAGACATAAGTGCAGGCATAAATTAATTTGATGACGTACTTCTCAGTAGTCTCGCTTACCGCGTGGCATTATTTGCGCTCGGCTGGTTCTGATTATTGGGTGTGCGCAACAAAGTTCGGTGCATGTTGCGGTGGCAGTGCGATGAGTCCGCGTCGATAAAGGACTGCTAACCGGTTTGGTCGCGGATCGATCATATTGGCATTGTCGCGTTGCTGGGGTGGTCGAGTAAAATCGTGGGATGAAGGGTTCTGGTTCAAATAGGTAGGATAGCTTATTGATCAAACAGGACCGCATTCCATACGGTGGGCGCAGCGGCCTCCTTGAGGCCGAGCTTCGCGAGATCGGAGTGCTATCCAGCGAAACCGCGTCGATCCTGATGCGAACGATCTGTGCACGCTGCAATTCCGTGAACACGCGACGCAGCACGCCACTTCTGGACCAGCGGTTCATCCGCGTGTAAATCGTATGCCATCTACCGAAGCGCTTCGGCAGTCCACGCCACTTGCAGCCGTGCTCGGCGACATAAAGATCGCATTGCACTTGCAGGTTCGTCAGACTGACTGTTGCCACGCTGTCGTGGCAGACAATGCTCGATCCGTTGATAATTGGGCTTCGGTGATTTCCATCGCCAGAGTGGACGATCAAACGACATTAGCGTGAACACGCCATAGGACCACTTGTCCACCGGGGCCACGTCACCATCCTTGCCTGTTCGCAGATCTTGCTCCGATACAGCTGCGCAAACTTCCGCAGCTGCGCAAGTTCTTTTCGAGATTGGAACCGAGCCTGATCGGCATCGAACACCGTCACGGTTCGCACTTCTGGGCTCTGGAATTTATCTCGCAGGGGGCACACGGTTCGACTGCTGCCGACACAATATGTGAAACCCTTTGTGGTCGGCGGCAAGAACGACGAGAATGATGCTTCCGCCATCTGTGCAGCTGTGCCACACCCGGCATTGATCCAGCACCGATCAAGCGCCGATCAAGCGCCGAACAGCAATCATTGCAGTCGGCTCATCGCATGAGTGAGCGGGCCGTTTGCGAGCGAACCGTGAAGTCAAATCAGATACATAGCATGTTTGCATGCAGAAGAGGGGTTCATCTTCCGGACGGCCCTTGTCCAGCTTCGGTAGGACTTCAATGGTTCAATGGACTGGGAGTCGGTGCCGTCGCAGACGGCTCTCGTGCAAACCTCCCTTGATCGCTATCCGGCGCTTTCGTGCTCGCTGTCTTGCACGTGACCATATTCATTGGACAGGCTTTGACGGATGGGCTTGCCGCATCGCAGATTCAGGTCCAGACGACAGAACGGGCTCGCGAGGATATCGTCGACGCGATTAGCGGGAAAGAGCGAGTGGAGCGTCAGCCTGATTGCTCGCCAGTCGGTAAAGGCACCGCTTTCGGCAAGTTCGAAGGCCCTCCTCCGGATAATCCCGCGGCACTCGATCGTGTCGGCGTCGGCCATATTTTTCATAGTCGCACCTCCTCCTGAGTAACAGTCATTCGTGCGTCATCCTGACGCGTAACTTCTGGGGAATTCCGGATCATGCGGCCTTGGCACGATGACGAGGAGCCCCCGGGCGACTACGTTGATGGTTTCTCTGCTGCGAACCACGATGCGCCACAAACTAAAAACCTGCCGCCGCCCGCTCGCGCACCTGCATTAGTGAAGATACGCGCGCGATTCACCCTCGATGTTGATATGCGTCAATGCTGCGAACGAGCCAACCAACACCGTGATGCGGTCGGAGTAGAACAGCGAATATAGTCCCTCAATCCCATCTCGTTGTACAGAAGTGTCGTACCCTTCGCGCAGGATCTGTAAAGTGGCTCCCGGATTTGAGACAGTAATTTAGTCGACCCTGAAAAACTCGAAGCGCCTTGCGCGGCAAGGGTTTGAAGCTGATAGTTGTTGATGCATTTGCAGGAACTTCCCGCTCGCGGTGATTTGACTGGTGTCAACCGCAACGATCCCATTCAACTTCTAGCGTTCGTCGAGGCAATTCCGCCCATCCGCGGCAAGCCTGGCAAACCACTATCAAAGCCTCGGGTCGTTGAGGGCGATAGAGGTTACGACCACGACAAATATCGATGTCCACTGCATGCGGTCATGCATTGCAGAAATCGCTCGACGTGGTCAGCCTCTGTTGAGCAGACCATCTCGTGGCTTCACAACTTCCGCCGACTGCGCATCCGCTTCGAACAGATCGCTTCCATCCACGGATGGCTTTCTTCAGAATTGCCTGCTGCATCCATATGCTGGCGACCACCTGAAAAAGTGATTCTGCAAACCCCTTACTGCCGCGGCTTTCCGACACAGCATCAACGTTGAGTGCAAAGTGAGCCACGTCACCCCCCCGAGCCGTGCGCGGGGCTTCTGCGAGAAGAATCAGCGAAGCATTATTCAGTCCCAGCTCGAACTCAAGAGCCGCGAGGAACCGGCTTTGCGCATGACGCTATCCGACGGCTAATGGGTCTACAGGCGGAGCCTTTTCCTCAGGCGTGACGTCAGCGCGCGGGCCGGCAGGCTCGCGAGCGAGGCAACGGCAAATACGGACAGGATCGTCACTGCATCTGCAGCGAGACCCAGCCACACATCATGCTGGCCGCCGGTTGTCCGGGCCAACACGGCATCGGCGCTCAGCGAAACTACGGTGCCGGCGACGAAGCACTGCAGGCTCCTACGGCCGATCGCTCCGACCCACGGTGCCCTCTCAGCAGCGTGTCGTATCCAGCCACGGCGGACGAGATCGGCGACCAGCCACGCCAGCGCAATGAAATTCACCGCGCGTGGCCATTCGAGGTCCCGCTTCATGATGCCAGGCGTTGAGGGCTCGATCCTCAGCTTGTAATAGGCACCAGAGGCGATGATCGCGAGCGCTGCAAGCCACGCGATCCTGCCGAAACGCGCGGAATCGATGTGTTGATAAACGGGCTGGCAGCGCGCGAGTGCGCCGAGCACAAATACCAGTTGCCAGGCGAACGGATTGAAATCCCATCGGTTGTTCAGTGCGGCGGGAAGATACCAATATAAGGTTCCCGCGACCGCCCAGAGCCCGAACGATAGCGCTACAAGTAGCCACGGGCGCTCGCGTGCGAGCGGTACCATCACCGGTGCTGCCAGCGCGAAGAGTACGTACATCGGCAGCACCGACGCAAGATATGGTTGACGGCGTAGCAGCACGATATCGCGCAGCACCGTTGCCGGCGACGCAATCAATTGCTGCAGATCACGTGCCGTGTGCGGCGTTTCGATGTGGAACGCGCGCAAGACGGCGCTCGCCAGCAGCAGTAAGCCAGCCGTGAAAAGAAATGCCCGATAGATCACCCACGCTCGTTTGATAAACCACCTACGCGCGGCCGCTTTGTCGCGGTACGCTGCCAGAGTAGTCCATGCGGTGGCTGTCGAGTAGCCCGCGAGAAACACAAACGCTTCAGCAGCGTCGCAAAGCGCATACGTGTGCAACGTAATGTGCGACACGACGCTGCCGCTGACGTGATCGACGACAACGATCAGCAATGCGAGACCGCGGAGAAAATCGAGTTCTGGCAGCCGGGAGGTCGATGAATGCATGGAGTATGGATGGTGTGAGGCTGGAGCACTCACGGGCAGGGCGCTCGGGTGCAAACAGAACGCATGAAGGAAATTTCATTACGGAAAGGATTCGCCATCAAGAAGAGAGAACGAGCTACCACACTGCTGCCGACGTAGTGTCTTGAAGGCTTAATTTTGCCCGCTAATATGCCCAATATCATTGGGCTTTGCGAACCGCATCGGCTGGCATCTGGCCGTCCCGGGCAGGGCTTCGCTCCTGCTAGCCGCGCAAAAATTCTTTCGACCGCGTAGACATGAAGTCTTCTATGCGCGTGTAATAGCGTGGAGCATCTGTTTGCGTCCAATCCAGAATCCGGGTTAGCTCTTCCCAATAGGCAACTGCAGATTAATTGGTTGTTGCATTCTGCTTCGTCGAACGCTTCGCTCTATAGCCATCACATGCCTTGCCGAACGCGCCTAGCATCTTCCGGCTCCTCGTCGCTTGAGGCGTGCCATTCAGGAGGCCACTGCAGCGCGAGTTAAAATGTGGATGCGTCCGTGTACAGTGCTTCCATGCCTCCGTCATCCGCGACTGCCTCCAACCGAACTCTTTGGCCAACCTGTGCGATTCCTTGCTTGTATAGCGAGTTGACGCGTAACTCGCTGCCGTCGATGACCGACGACCGCAGTCCGCCAGACCCGACGACAATCAGACATGCTCGAAGCGGAGCGCGTATTCACGTCCCGTCAAAGCGATATTGCCACATTAGATCAGTTATTGAATATGAATTTTTATTATGGAAACCTAACGCATACTAATGCGTGTATGCGTGGAAGATGATCTTGATGTCAGGTTCGTCAGGTTAGTAGGTAGGGCTCAACCAGCATGAAGCCGCTCACCCTAGCGGCAACGCCCGATTTTCGTCCCATGATCGGTTGCAGCATTGTCATCTTTTCGTCACGGTGCTGCGTCGTTCGTAATACCGTAGATCACGTAGTTTCGCGGAGCTAAAGTCGAAAGTAATGGGATCGACGCCCCCACCCGAAGCGGCATCAATTTGCCAAATCTATGGTCCGCCACATTTTTGCAACCCTGATTTTCGATGGCGAGCTGGCTTGCCTAAATCTATTCGGCGTCGTTTTGGGGGGCGCACCCCGCGCCACGATGAGATTCGCGCCTGACGATCCTTAACAGTGGCTCGGCTTCGAAAGCCTGTTTGGCACGCAGGTTCTTCGTCAGGCCGGTATGCCGTTCACGTCATCAATTTTCGGTCGTCGCAAAACCAGTTGGGTGAGTGTGGTCAATAAAGATGAAGCCATGTTCGTTCAGGTCGGGCGGGTTGTGAAGCCCGCGTCGAATGTGGTGTGGCGCGCAACAATTGCTCAGCCGGTTCGCGCCAGCTTGTTGGCCAGTGCAGACGCCACCAGGCTTGAATGCCGCTGCACGAGCATTGCGCGAACCCAGTCCGTCAGGCGGCCGGTTCGTTTCTCTAGGCCTCGCATGTAGGCTCGGGCGCACAGGACGAGCAGGCGCCTGACATTTTTGGCGCCGCGCCGGCTGATCCCGAGAAGATTGGTCTTGCCGCCCGTACTGTATTGCCGGGGGACGAGCCCAATCGATGCCGCAAAATCGCGGCTGCATCCGTACTGTTTTGCATCGCCCATTTTCGCGGCCAACGCGCTTGCGGTGACCGGGCCAACTCCCGAGATGCTCATGAGGCGCTGTCCGATCTCGTCCTCAGCGAGCTGGCGGCCCAGCTCCTGGTCAATCTCACCGATCTGTTCCTCGAGGTACTTGACGTGCTGGTGGTGGCGCTCCAGAATCGCAACCAGCCGGAGCGGCAGTTCCTGCATGGCGAGCACGGACGGCAGACGTGCGACAGCGGCCTTGCCCACCGGCAGACTGATGCCAAACTCGAGGAGAAAGCCATGCATCTGGTTTACGGTTCTGGTGCGCTCGCGCACCCATCGATTCACGCACACGATGCAGCACCGAAAACGTCTGTTGCGATTCCGTCTTCGGGGTTACAAATCTCCATCGCCGGGCGCGATGCTGTTTCGCAGATCGCCTCGGCGTCGACGAAATCATTCTTGTTTGACTTGACGAATGGCCTGACGAACTGAGGCGAGATAAAGCGCACCGTGTGCCCGAATTCGGCCAGCTTGCGGGCCATATGATGCGAACCGGCACAGGCCTCCATAACGACGGTACAAGCATGGAACGTCGCGAAGAATTCGACCAGTTGTTTGCGCTCATCTTTTTACGGAACACAGCCTTGCCTTTTGCGTCCTGCCCATGCAGGTGAAATGTGTGTTTGCCCAGATCGATACCAACGAGCGTGACTCCGTCCATGATGGCCTCCAGTTCGGTATGAACACTGCCAGCCTATCCTATCCGCCAGGGCGGGGACCATCCCATTAGTGGAAGTGTCACCGCAACCACCTGACCGAGGGGTGCGCCCATCATGAAGATTACGACGATTGGCATCGATCTGGCGAAGAACATTTTTTCCGTGCATGGTGTAAATGAACATGGCCGAACCGTGCTGAAGAAAGTGCTCAAGCGAAATCACGTTGCGGAGTTCCTTCGCCAACCTCTCCACCTGCGTAATCGGGATCGAGGCGTGCGCCAGCGCGCACTGTTGGGCCCGCAAGCTGCTGGCAATGGGCCATACCGTAAGATTAATCGCACCCCAGTTTGTCAAGCCATTCGTCAAGACGAACAAAAACGACGCGGCGGATGCCGAGGCGATCTGCGAGGCAGTCGCGCGACCTAACATGCGTTTCGTACCGGTCAAGACCATCGAGCAGCAATCGGTGTTGTCGCTGCATCGCGTACGTCAGGGTTTTGTCCGGCCCCGAACCCCACAGGCCAACCAGATTCGCGGACTGCCGCCGAATTCGGGATCGTTGTTCCCCAAGGCATCGGGCATCTCGAGCGCCAGGTGCCCGAACTAATCGAAGATGCAGAGAGCGATCTCACTGGCTCGTCTCGATTGCTGATCCAGCGGCTCATTGACCATCTGAAGGACCTTGGCAGGCGGGTCCGGGAGCTCGAGAAGCAGATTCAGTCCTGGCACCGCAGCGACGAAACGAGTCAACGCCTCGCACGTGTCCCCGGCATCGGGCCACTTACCGCGAGCGCGCTCGTCGCGTCTGTCGGTGACGCAATGAGCTTCAGGAATGCCAGGCAACTTGCGGCGTGGGTCGGTCTGGTACCCCGACAGAACTCCAGCGGCGGCAAGAACGTGCTGCTGGGCATCAGCAAGTCAGTATGACTTCCATTCGGCAAGGCTGGCCGCCGTGCGGTTGTAGACGCGGGTTTGAGCAAGCTTGATGAACAGATTGCCACGATCGAGCGACGTTTGCAGGCGTGGATGAAAGAGGACAAGGCGAGCAAGAGCATTGCCGCCATACCGGGTGTAGGCCTGCTCACGGCGACCGCCGCGGTTGCGACCATGGGAGACTCAAAGTCATTCAGATCAGGCCGCGAATTCGCGGCGTGGCTCGGCTTGGTACCCCGACAAACGGGCTCCGGCGGCAAGGTGGTCCTGCTGGGAATCAGCAAGTCAGTATGACTCCCCGTGAGGCGAGGCTAGCCGCCGTGCGGATGTAAGCGCGGGTTAGCATGGCTGCCAGAGCCGCATTGAGTGGGGACGGATCCGCCGCTCAACGGTCTGTTTCCGACACGGAGGCTAGCATGCACGACGATAGCACGTTGTACGTAGGGCTCGACGTTCACAAGGATTCGATCATGGTTGCCTACTCGGTCGATATGGGCAACGTAGAGTTGCTCGGCAAGATCGGTACGACACAGATCGAAGTTGATCGCCTATGCAAACGGCTGCGGTGCAAAGCACGACACATTTGCGTGGTCTACGAAGCAGGCCCATGCGGTTATGGCCTCTATCGACGGCTGATCGACAAAGGCTTCGACTGCATGGTGTGCGCACCATCGCTCATCCCACGCAAGCCGGGTGAGCGCGTCAAGACAGACCGCCGCGACGCAATCAAGCTGGTGCGCTCACTGCGAGCCGGTGACCTGTCCGCCGTGCATGTGCCAACGATGGAAGATGAAGCGTTTCGCGATCTGGCCCGTGCCTGGTCATCAGCCAGAGAAGACCTCAAGCAGGCGCGATGCCGGCTGAAATCGTTCCTGCTCCAGCATGGTGTGAATTACTTTGGACGAGCGGACTGGGGGCCTGCTCACCGCCGCTGGCTTAGCACATTCTCGTTCGATAGTGGCTGGCAACAACTGGCATTCAACGAGCACCGCCGCACGATCGAGGATCGCTTGGCGCAATGCGAACGACTGGAAACCGCGCTGCGTGAAGCCGTTGCAGATTGGCGTTTCTATCCCGCTGTGCTTGCGCTGCAGTCGATGCGGGGCATTAACTTCACGTCGGCTGTCGGCCTTGTGTCCGAACTGGCCGATCTGTCGCGCTTCGAGCATCCACGCCAACTGATGGCGTGGCTTGGCGTGACGCCGTCGGAACATTCGTCAGGTGGCAAACGGCGACAAGGCAGCATCACAAAGACAGGAAACAGTTACGCAAGAAAGCTGCTGGTCGAATCCGCGTGGAGCTACCGTCATCCGGCACGCGTGAGCATTGATATCCAGCGGCGACACGAAGGAATTCCAAAGGCGATCATCGATCGAGCCTGGGACGCGCAACTGCGGCTGTGCCGGAGATACAGGAACCCCCAACCAACATAACCCGAGCGATCGCCAGGCCGATAACTGGTCCGTCCTGTGAACAGGGTGATCTTCATGCGGCAGTCCGACAGAGATATAGTCATGCGACGTTCTCCACGTCCAGAATAACCGCACCTGTGCGCTGTCCGCTCTCGACCAGCTCGTGCGCGCGTGCGCAATCCCGAAGCGGCAGTACCTCATGGATTGGTACGTCGAGCGTCCCCAGCTCCAGAAGATGATTGATGCGCATAGCTGCGTCGGCTCGTTCCCCGGGTGTGAGCAAATAAACCAGCACGAACTGAAGCTCGATGCCCTTGAACAGAAACTTGTAGAACGGTATCTCCGGCCGCATCACCCTGGCTGAGCCATAGGTCACCACTGTCGCGCGATCCGAGAGCAGATCGGCCAGAGACTCCACATTGGCGCCGAATTCGACTTCAACGGCGTGATCGATTAGTCGCCCATTTGTCGCATCGAGCACGTCCGCAACGAAGGTGGGGCTCGTGTAGTCAACGAAGGCATCGGCACCAGCGCTGGTGATGCGTTTTTCATCAGCTGAGCCATGTCCGGATGCGACCACGAACGCGCCTGCCTGCCTGGCGAACTGCACGGCCAGCCGTCCGACTGTGCCGGCTCCGCCACTGATCAGGACGGTGCGCCCGGCCACGTCGCCGAAAGCTGTCGTGACGTGGCACGCCGTGAGGGTTGGAATGCCCAGTGCTGCGCCAACCAGGTAGGAGGCGTTGTCCGGGAGCGGGAAGACCAGCTTCTCGTCAATCGCAATGTACTGGGCAGCGGTGCCGGAAGCCCGTCGCCACTGCCCATTGCTTACCCAGACGCGGCTTCCAGGGGTGAGCCGGTTGCATCCAGGGCCACACTCGATAACGATCCCGGCACCGTCGCTGTGTGGAATGACGAACGCAAAGGCAAGGTCGCTCTTCCCGCCGCGAGCCCCCGCCCTCGCCTTGACGTCCGAGGGGTTGACGCCCGACGCATGGAGTTGCACAAGGACTTCCCCATGACCGGGGGACGGCATTGGACGCTCCCCGTTCACTAGCACCTCGCGTGCGGGTCCGACCCGCTCATACCAGACAGCTTGCATCGCGTTCTCCATTCATTTTCGTAACGAGGAAATCGTATCGCGGAGCCATCAAGCTGAAGAACGCATAATACCGATCGCAGCTATCGTTATTGGAGATTGATGTGCGAGACCTTGACATAGACCTCGTCCGCTGCTTCGTTGCTGTCTCGGATGCGCGGAGCTTCACCGGTGCATCGAAGCGCCTTTGCAGATCGCAGTCCGCGATCAGCACGCGGGTTCAGCGGCTTGAAGATTTACTCGGGGTCGAGCTTTTTTCCCGCAACAGTCGCCAGGTCGAGCTAACTACTGCCGGGGAACAGTTCCTCAACTACGCTGTCGGTCTGCTGCGTCTGAACGATGAGGCTGTCGGTATGGTTGGCCGCAGGAACCTCGAAGGGCGCCTGCGCCTGGGCATCGTCGAGTATCTTGTTCCTCACCGGCTGCCGGAACTGTTAGGCCGGATTCGTCGACTGCTCCCGCGGGTTGAGCTGAGCGTCAGGGTAGCGCTTAGTGAGGAGTTGCTACGTGCGTTCGATGCCGGTGACCTTGATGTCGTTCTCGTAAAGGAGCAGGAGGGTCGCGGCTCACCTCACCTGTTTCGCGAGGAAAAGATGCACTGGGTCGCGGCTCAAGATCTGGACGTCCCACCACCCTTGGTTGACCTGTGCCTGCTGCCCGCTCCCTGCGCGTTCAGAGCTGCTGCCATCTCGGCGCTCAATTCGGGCACGATCCAATGGCGAGAAGCGCTGACTTTGAGTGGCGTCGTCGGTGTCCAGTCCCGCATCAAGGAGGGCCTTGGCATTTCGGTCCTTTGCGAATCCGCGCTGGACGACGGACTTGTTACCTTGCCGCAAGGCAATGGTGCCTGGCCCGAATTGCCGGGGATAAGGCTGGTGACCTATGAGCGAAGTCCTGATCCACTTGGTCGTGCGCTGATTGACCTTCTGAAGGAGTGAGTGCGGCTACCCGTGCGGGAGTGGCGGCAATTTCCGGGCGCCTTCGTTAAAATGCTCGGTGCTGCGCGCGCCCAGCACCGACGCAATGCTTGACCGCTATCGTGCGCGCCGAGCCGGGGCCAAAAAAAAATCGGCGCAGGCCCCGGCAAGAAGTTGTCTGTTGCATATGCGAATGCAACCGCGACTGTATGGCGTTCCTCCTTGAGGCCGAGCTTCGCGAGATCGAACTGCCCATTGCAAATGCGATGCGTCAACTCGATTCCTGAAATCGTGGTCGCGGCGCTCCCGAATCGCTTGAAACCAGGCATCACGTTCGTTCTGGACTTGATGTGGCGATGGCCTTGCTCGATCCCGTTGTTCAGATATTTTGAGGAGCGGACCTTCGTGTCTTCAGCCAGCAGACCATCGGTCTTCATTTCGCGTACCGCGCGGTGTGAGGCGGCATAGCCGTCGAGCGTGATGGTCTGCAGCGGCTGGCCCTGACGCTTGATGGCCTTGCTGAAAAGAGCTTTGGCCGCAGCCACGTCGCGTCGGACTCTGAGCATGAAGTCCACCGTCTGCCCAGCCCGATCCACTGCCCGGTACAGGTAGACCCACCTGCCGCGAATCTTCAGGTAGGTCTCATCGGTACGCCACGAGCGAGCCGCAGGTGTAGCAAAGCGGTTCCAGCGTTTGACGAACTCGGGTGTATAACGCCTCACCCAGCGCAGAATCGTCGTGTGAGCCAGCGACAATGCCCGTTCGACCATCACTCGACCAGATCGCGAAAGCTGAGCTTGTAGCGTAGGTACCAGCGAACGCACACAATGATGATCTCCCGATCAAAATGGCGTCCGCCGAACAACTTCTCCGGACTCTTCAGCTTGTTCGTCGCGGCTCGTCGGTTTGTTTTGTTCCGACAACTCTAACCCATTCGCCGGCCCTATTTGCACCAGAGCCCCACTGAGATGCCTCGATGCGCCATCATTCTTCCAGGTTTCTCAGACTGAGCGGATAGGCCACATACCAGCGCACGCAAGTCAGGATCACATCAAGCGGGTAATGCAGGCGTTTGAGCACGCGGGCCACGGTCGGATTCAGCGTCTTCATCCAGCTTTCAGTCGTTCGTCTTGTTACGAACATCATAGCCGACTCGACCTATTGCAACAAAACACAGCAACATCACGTCTAGCGGGTGATGCAACTGTTTGAGTACTTTTGCCACAGCTCGGATTGAGCTTCTCGGTCATCGATCAAGTCACACATTAAGGGCCGTCAGCATAGCAGACCGCCGTATTGCGACAGATCACCGCAGAGCAGAATTTTATGCGGTCGAGGTTTTGTACCTTCCGGATTTTCTCCTATGATCAATGCGGGCGCGGTACCTCACGCCGACGAGCCTGGAGTGTCAGTGTACGCGTCGTTTGCTCAACGCGTATTCGGCGGTCTGATTCACGAACGGAAGAGATTTAGGATTCCCGTTGCATTGAAAATCCCTGTGGCTGCTCGATGCCACCCGCAATTCGCGGGGCGACACGTAAACGCTGCGCCGCAATCGCACGTGTTATCGGATCGCCACAATTTGACCGGATTCACTCCGGGGACGAAGGAGCATTCAATGGGGCAAGCGAACCGATCCATTTTTGCGCGCGCATGGCCGGCAGTGGTTGCGCGCCTCATCGGGCTGTCGTCCGGTCGGCGTCGCCATAGTGTGATACGTAGCGCATCAGAGGACGTCGCGCAGGCGGAGCCTGTTTCCACACACTCGTCCCGGACGTGTCCTGAGGCGAATGCCACGTATCCCGATCTTGACGGGCACGCGAGCTGGCTCGACGAGCGCTCGTTCTGCCTTTACGTACCGATCGTCGCAGGCAGTGGGGAAAGGGGGCTCGCCGTATGGGCGGACCGGTTGCGTACGCTCGGTCTCGCTTCGGTCGTGACGACGGTCGGTGAATCGTTGCGTGACAGCGTGGACGTCCTCCATGCTGGTTGCGATGCGGGTTTGGCCGAACCCGAACCTTATCTCGAAGTCCTCGTCGGCGGCGAGACGGGCGCTTTTCTCTACTATCGCGGCGACGAGATCGAAGACGAACTCTCCGCCTTACACGACGCGCTCGATCGTCGCAGTCATGCCAGCCGTCCACCATCCTGACAGGGCTTGTCGCCCGTATTTCACAGCGATGCACGCCGGCATCTGCGGTGCCGCGTGCGCGCTTGTTTTCGATAGGGGGTTACACGATGTTGAATGCAGTCATTCCGAGTCAGGCGACCGTCTATCAGCAATGGGTACAGGGCCTGAGCGACTCGAACGAGGCGTTCCGCAGGCTCGCTGACGCGCAGTTGCGCATCAGCGCTCTTGCGATCGACGTTGGCGTCGCGTCGCTTGTGTCGTACCAGTCGGTGCTGCGCGTGGTGATCGACGAGAACGTCGTTGGCAGGCTGTTCGGCCAGCCGCTACGGCAGGCGATGACGGCTGCGGTCAAAATGGCAGCGTGCGGATCGGCGAGCGACGGCGCCGTCGTCTCTCACGCGTCGAGGTAGGCTCGCGATGACGACCTTTCTGCAGCAGCGCATTCGTTCTTTCGGTCCGCGTCCGTGTCTCGTGTCGGCAGGCGAGACCGTCACCTATGATGCATTCGGCAAGCGGATCGATTTCTGGCACGGCGAACTCGACCGTTGGTGCGTGAGGCGCGGTGACACGGTGGCCGTGTGCGGTGACTATGCGCCTGATGTCTGCGCATTGCTGCTCGCACTCGCGTTTGCCGGAGCGATCATCGTGCCCATTGCGTCTGCCGGCGTGAAGCGCGACGAGTTTCTTGAGATTGCGGAGGTCGGCCTCGTCATCATGTTCGACGTGGCAGGTGCTCCCCGAGTTGAACGCCGGTCGATGCCCGTTACCGCGCATCCGCTGATCCGGCAGTTGCGCGCGGAAGGTGCCGCTGGCCTGATTCTCTTCAGTTCCGGCTCCACAGGCCGAAGCAAGGCTTCCCTGCTTGACTTTGACCGGATGGCAGCGAGGCTCGAACGGGCGAAGGGCCGCGCGTACATCACGCTTGTCTTTCTGATGCTCGATCACATCGGCGGCATCAACACGCTGCTGAACGTGCTGTGCCAGGGTGGGACGATTGTGACGCCGGCTACGCGGACACCCGATGCGGTGTGCGAAGCGATCGCGCGCTACCGTGTCGAGTTGCTGCCGACCAGTCCGACGTTCATTAACATGATGCTGATTGGCGGTGTTGCGGCGCGCTACGACCTGTCGTCGCTGAGGCTCATTACATACGGCACTGAACCCATGCCCGAAACGACCCTTGCCGCGCTGCACGGCGCACTGCCCGGTGTGAAGCTGAAACAGACGTACGGACTGTCCGAGCTTGGCATCCTGCCAACGCAATCGAAAGGCGCGGGTTCGTTGTGGATGAAGCTCGGCACGGACGGGTTCGAACACAAGATCGTTGACGGCGTACTGTGGGTACGTTCCGCAACGGCGATGCTCGGCTACCTGAATGCCTCGTCGCCCTTCGATGAGCAAGGGTGGTTCAACACCCAGGATGTCGTCGAGACTGACGGCGAGTATGTGCGCGTGCTCGGGCGCCGCTCGGAGATCATCAATGTTGGCGGCGAAAAGGTTTACCCGGGCGAAGTTGAGAGCACGCTGCTCGCTGCCGGTAACGTCCGCGACGTGACGGTGTCGGGCCGGCCCAATCCGGTGACCGGACACGTCGTCGTCGCGCGCGTATCCTTGATCGAGCCGGAGGCGCCGGCGATGCTTGCCGCCCGGCTCCGGGATTTCTGCGCGGGCCGCCTCGAACGTTTCAAGGTGCCGGTCCATATCGATGTCGATGACGGCGTGCATCATAACGACAGGTTCAAGAAAGCCAGAGTGTCACGACCGACGGAGCAGCCCGTATGAGCGATGCAGACGACGTAGTTATCATCAGTGGAGGAAGCAGGGGCCTGGGGCTTGCGCTGGTGCGCACGTGTCTGAGCGCTGGCCGGCGGGTCGCGACCTTCAGCCGTGCGCGCACCGGCGACATCGACGATCTGATCGAACGCGACACGCACGCCGCGCGGTTTCACTGGCAAGCAGTTGACAGTACCGACAGCGCGGCGGTCTCGCAGTTCGTTGCGGGCGTGGCGGACCGCTGGGGTGGCGTCAGCTCGCTTGTGAACAATGCAGGCGTGAGTCACGACGGGCTCCTGGCGCTGATGCGCGAGGATGCGATCGAACAGATGATCGCGGTCAATCTGACTGGCACGATCCTGCTCACGCAAAGCTGCACGAAGTGGATGCTCCGAGCGAACCGCGGCGCGATTGTGAACATTGCGTCGGTGAACGCGATTCGTGGCCACGCGGGGGTCGCCGTCTACAGCGCAACGAAGGCGGCGCTCGATGGCCTGACGCGCAGCCTTGCGCGCGAACTCGGTGCGTGCAACGTTCGTGTCAATTCGGTCGCGCCCGGTTACTTCGAAAGCGATATGGTGCAGCACCTCGACGAGAAGGCGCGTGCGCGGATTGCGCGACGCACCCCGCTCGGCCGGCTCGCCGATACGACCGACATCACAAACGTCGTCGAATTTCTGATATCCGATCGCGCCTCGTTCGTCACGGGGCAGACGGTCGCCGTGGACGGAGGCATCACATGCTGAATCAACGATTTGAGCGCCACGAGACCGAGCGGCTCGTCCATGGTGCCGTGAGCAAGATCATGAGCCAGCGCGGGCTGCCGGCGCGAGAACTGCGTGAGGACGACAGGCTGAATGCGACGCTCGGCCTGAGTTCGCTCGATCTCGCCCAGCTTGTGTTCGATCTGGAACTGACGTTCGGCGCCGATCCGTTCCAGACCCTCGTGCCGATCACGTCGGTCCAGACTGTCGGGCAGCTCGTTGGCGCCTATCTGCGGCTCTTCGACGACACGGGGCTGGCCGACCCGAATGACGAACTGGCCGATGCGCAGGCGGCAAGCGAGCGTCGCCGACAACGGCGGGGGGCGCGAGGATGACGGACGCGACCACGCACACGCCCAACGACGGAGCGAATACTTCTCGGTCGTCCTCCAGTCGTGGCATCGCGATCGTCGGGATCGGCTGCCGGTTGCCGGGGGCGAGCGACTGGAAAGCGTACTGGCAGAATCTCATCGATGGTGTCGAGTCCATTCGTTTCTTCGATGATGCCGCGCTGCTGCGCGCGGGGGTCGACCCCGCGCAGCTCGCATCGCCCGGTTACGTGAAAGCGTCGCCCGTCATTGACGACTTTGACCGCTTCGACGCGGGCCTGTTCGAATATTCGCCACGCGAAGCACGCGTGATCGACCCGCAGCACCGCGTCTTTCTCGAAGTTGTCCACGATGCGCTCGAGGATGCCGGATACTGGCCAGATACGTATGACGGTTCGATAGGGGTGTTCGCTGGCGCGGGCGGCGTGGTCAGCAGCTACTTCGCGTCGAACCCTGCGTTGCGCGGCTCGACGGGCGGTGTCGAGCACATCGGCAACGACAAGGATTTTCTCGCGACGCGTGTGTCGTACAAGCTGAACCTGACGGGGCCGAGTGTCACGGTGCAGACTGCATGCTCGACGTCACTCGTCGCGATCCATCTCGCATGCAGCAGCATCCTGAACGGTGAATGCGACATGGCGATCGCCGGGGCGTCGACCGTACGCGTGCCGCACATCGCCGGGTACACGGCGCGCCAGGGCGATATCCTGTCTCCGGATGGGCATTGCCGCGCGTTCGACGCGCGTGCGCAAGGCACGGTGTTTGGCAGCGGCGCGGGCGCGATCGTGCTCAAGCACGTCGAAGACGCGCGTGCGGATGGCGATCACATCTATGCGGTGATCCGCGGCACGGCGATCAACAACGACGGTGCGTCGAAAGTGAGTTACACGGCGTCGAGCGTGAGCGGGCAGGCGAAGGCGATGCTCGACGCTTTCGCCTGCGCGGGCGTTGCGCCACGGGCAGTGGGCTACGTCGAGACGCACGGCACCGGCACGGTAGTCGGCGATCCGCTCGAAATCGATGCGCTGACAAAGGCGTTCCGGCGCCACACACAGGACAGCGCGTTCTGTGCGGTCGGTTCGGTGAAGACGAATATCGGACATCTCGAACAGGCGTCGGGGATCGCAAGCGTGATCAAGGTCGCGCTTGCACTCGATCGCGGGCAGATTCCACCGAGCCTGAACTTCGATACACCGAATCCCAGGATTGCGTTCCCGCAGACCCCGTTCTTCGTGAACACCGCGTTGCGCGACTGGCCGCGCGGCGCTGCGCCGCGGTTCGCGGCCGTCAATTCGCTCGGTCTTGGCGGCACAAATGCGTTCGCCGTGCTTGAGGAGGCACCCGTTCGGGCGCCGACGACCGTTGAGGACGACCGTCCGCTGCACGTGCTCACGCTGTCTGCCCGCTCCGGGCGCGCGCTCGGAGCGCTCGCGGACCGATGGCGCCAGTCTCTTGCGACGACAGACAAGCCGGTTGCCGACCTCTGCCATACCGCGAATACCGGGCGCCAGCCGTTCAACTGGCGGCTGACGGCGATCGGCGGCACAGCGAGCGAACTGGCGGCGCAACTCGCTGCGCCCCCGTCGGTGGAGCGCCTTGGCAAGCGCCCGCTTGCGTTCCTGTTTGCCGGGCAGGGCGCGCAGTACGCCGGGATGGCGGCCGCGCTGCATCGAACGCAGCCGGTATTCCGCGCTGCGCTTGACCGCTGCGACACATTGTTGCGCCCGCATCTCGGCAAGCCGCTGCTGTCGGTCCTGTATGGGGACGCGCGCTCAAAAGCGCGCATTGACCAGACCGCGTATGCGCAGCCAGCGCTCTTTGCAGTCGAATGGGCGCTTGCCGAACTCTGGCGGTCGTGGGGCATCATGCCGGACGCAGTGCTTGGGCACAGCGTTGGCGAATACGTGGCGGCCTGTGTGGCCGGCTGCTATGACCTCGAGACAGGCATTGCGCTGATCGCGGCCCGCGGCCGGCTGATGCAGGCGTTGCCGAAGGGCGGTGCGATGGCCGCGCTCTTCGCAGGGGGAGAGACGGTCGCGCAACTGCTTGACATTTGCGACCCGCAGGCAATTGGCATCGCTGCGTACAACGGGCCCGAGAACACGGTCGTGTCGGGTCGCGCAGAGGCCGTCGCCGAAGTGCTCGCGCGTGCGCAGCAGGCGGGCATCGGCGGGCGGGAGCTGAGCGTCTCGCATGCATTCCATTCGCCTTTGATGGCGCCTGCTGCGACTGGGCTCGAAGCGCTTGCGGGCAACTATTGCGCGGCCGCGCCGACGATCCCGCTCGTTGCGAACCTGACTGGCGCCTTCGCGGACGCTCCGCCGACACCCCGGTACTGGAGCGATCACGCGCTGCAGCCGGTGAGTTTCATTCGCGGTGTGCGCACGCTCGCACAGGCTGGCATTGTCGATTTCGTTGAGGTTGGCCCCGGCACGACGCTCGTGTCGCTCGCGCAGCAGATTCTGGGCGATGGCGAAGCAGGCGAGCGGCGCTTCCTCGCCTCGATCGGACCCGACCGTGAATGGAGCGAGCTGACGGCGTCGCTTGCCGCGCTCTGGCGCAGCGGCACGCCAGTCGACTGGCGTGCGTTCGACGCACCGTACTCGCGGTGCCGCGTGTCCGCCCCGACCTGTGTGTTCGAGCGCGAGCGTTACTGGCTCGACGCGGGCCGCGGCGTGCCGGCGGGAAACATTGGTTTTGCGGTCGGTACCGCAACGGGACCCGGAGGCGATATTCCGGGCAGGCGTCTGCTCTCGCCGCTCGCCGCGTGGCAGTTCGCCGCGACCTACGACCTCGACACGGTACCGTGGCTCACCGATCACCGGATTTTCGGGATGGCAGTGCTACCGGTGACAGCGGGGCTGGTTGCCCTCGCGGTGGCCGGGAACGAGCGTTTTGCAGGCGCGCCCGTGTCGGTTGAATCTTTGACGTACGACGATGCGCTCGTTGTCCCCGATGACGGCGCGCGCGCCGTTCAGGTCGTTCTGCAAGGCGATGGGAGTGACATTGATGCCGAACTCGTCAGCCGCAGTGCGACTGACGACGCGTGGCGGCGCCACCTTCGCGCGCGGGTGTGTGCGCGTGCCGCACCACGCCTCGCGTCGATCACGATGCCGTTACCCGCATCGGCAGACCTCGAAAGGATGGTGCCGATCGAGCCGTTGCGATACTACGAGGCGATCGCACCGCTCGGATTCGGCTACGGCCCGGGCTTTCGCGGCATCGTCGCATTGTGGCAGGGCGATGAGGAAGCGCTGGGCCGGGTGGAACTGCCCGCGCATCTCGAAGTGGCCGCGTATCCGCTGCATCCCGCTCTGCTTGACGCGTGCCTGCATATCTATCCCGCGCTCGTACCCGAGTACCGTAGCCTTACCGGCCTAGAACCGAAACCGGAAGGCACATGGTTGCCGATTTCAGTCGAACGGTTCGAGATCGAGCGCACGGGTGCCGGGCACGTATGGGTACGGGCGAAACGGCGCCCGGCGCAGGCGGACGTCGTCACACTGGATATTGAGATCTACGGCGATGACGGCGCTCCCGTCGCACTGCTCGGTGGACTGACGGTGAAACCGATCACGCGCACGCAGATTTCGCCGCAGGTCAACTCACGCAATCGCGCGCTGCATCGGCTCGAATGGATCGAGCGGCCCATGCAGCCGCTGCAGGACGCGCCTGCGGCCGGACCGTCGAACTGGCTGATCGTCACCAGTTCCGATCTCGGCATCGCCGACGCGCTCGACGCACGGCTACGTGCACTCGGACACCATACGTCCGTGCTGCCGCTTCCGGAAAGCGGCACGGACGGCGACGTGCAGGCGTCGCTCGGCACCGCGCTGTCCGCGCACCCCGACGGGACCGGCTCCGTTGGTGTGGTGCTCCTGCATGGGCTCGGCGAGCGCGTGGACGAGGCCACCTCAGTCGACGCACTCGCCGCGGCCGAGCGCCGCTTCAGTGGCGGTACGCTTGCGCTCGTGCGTGCGCTCGCCGAAGCGAACATCGAGGCCGCGCCACGCGTCTGGCTCGTCACGCGCGGCGCGCACGCCCCTGTGGCGCGCGCGCCCGGCGGCGACCCGCTGCAGTCGTCAGTCTGGGGCATCGGACGTGTTGCCGCGCTCGAATATCCCGAACTATGGGCCGGGATGATTGACATCGGCGGGAAAGAAGACGCCGCAGCACTGGCAGCGGAGTTGTTCGCCGTTGACGGCGAAAATGAGGTCGCGTTGCGCGCGGGTCGCCGCTATGCCGTGCGCCTCGATCAGGATGACGAACCGGCGCCCGAACGGATTGTTCCGCCGTTCGATCCGGCCGCGACCTATCTCCTTACCGGAGGGCTGGGGGCGCTCGGTCTGAAGGTCGCGGACTGGCTCATCACCGCGCAGGGCGTCCGGCATCTGGTGTTGACGGCGCGTCGCGCCCCAGGCGAACAGGCCAGGGCGGTTCTCGAGCGTTGGGAAAAGCAGGGGGCGAGTGTGGTCGTCAGGCAGGCCGACATCACGCGCGAGGCGGACACGCATGTGCTGATCCGGCAGATCGGGGCCGAGCTACCGGCACTGAAGGGCGTGTTCCACTGTGCAGGCAATCTTGACGATGGCGTGCTAGCACAGATGGACTGGGACAGGTTCGCGGGAACGACCGGTCCCAAGGTGCTCGGTGGCTGGGCGCTGCACGTCGCGACGCGTGACCTGCCGCTCGATCATTTTGTGTTGTTCTCCTCCGTGCTGAGCCTGACGGGGGCGATGGGGCAGGCGAATTATGTTGCCGGTAATGCATTTCTCGACGGTCTGACCGAATATCGGCGCCGGCTCGGTCTGCCGGCGCAGGCGATCAACTGGGGGCCGTGGGGCGGTGAGGGTCTTGCGACTGAGTCAGGAGAACGGGGCGCGGCAATCTGGCGCGCGCGCGGCACAGTGTACATTGAAACAGAAGAAGGGATCGCGCTGCTGCACGCGATTCTCGCGCGCGGGGTCCAGCAGAGCATCGTTTCGATCACTGAATGGCCGCAATGGGCCGCGCAGTACCCCAGGCGCCCGCTCCTGCTTGAGCGGCTCGTGCGTGGTGCGCCAGCGCCTGCTGCCAGCGCCCTCTTCACGCGCGCCCAGGTGAATACGCGGCTGGGATCGGTGCCGGACCACGAACGGCGTGACGTGCTGCGCGACATCGTCGGTCAGATGGTCCGCGCCATCCTTGAAGTCAAGGGCGCTTTCGATTCGACACAGCCGCTTCGCGAGCTAGGTCTCGATTCGCTGATGGCGATCACACTGATCAACCAGCTCGATGCGGCCATTGGCGTGAGATTGCCAGCCGCAGCAATGCTCAAGGGGCCAAGTCTCGATCAGCTTGTCGACGAACTGCTACCGAAGGTCAAGGTTGAGAGCGACGACGCCGTACCCGAACAGATGGGGGCAGCGATGCCTGCGCTTGTACAGACCACCTTGAGCACGGCGGCTTCGGCGACTGTGCCGGCCGAACGATGGCTTGTCCGGATCCGGCCGAATCCCGAGGCGCGTTACCGGTTGATCTGCTTTCCGTTCGCAGGTGGCGGTTCAGCCGTCTACCGCGCGTGGGCAGATGCGACAGGCCTGGATGCGGAGATCCTTGCGGTCGAGCCGCCCGGCCGGCTCTCGAGGATTAGCGAGCCGCCCGTGAACCGGATCGACGCGTTCGTCGATGGTCTGCTCGCCGAGCTGCGTCCGCTGCTGGACCGGCCGGTCGCATTCTTCGGGCACTGTGTCGGCGGTCTGACCATGTACGAAACGACGCGTGCACTGATCGAGCGCGAGGGCGTTACACCCGCGCACCTGTTCGCATCGGGTGCGCGTCCGCCGCACCGCCTCGTTGCCGATGCCGCGTTCGAGCGCAGGCTCGCGGCGACGCTTGTCGAACTGCGTGAATTCGATATTATCGCACCGCTCTACCGGCAACCGGATGACGTCCTCGCGGAAGCGCTGCGTCACTTCCAGATCGAGGCGACCGAGCGGATGCTCGCGATTCCGGAGTTGCGCGAGCTCGTGCTGCCTGTCGTGCGGGCGGAGTTCGAGATGGCAAGCCGCTACGTGTTTGTGCCGCGTTCGCCGTGGTCCGTGCCGATCACCAGCTTTCGGGGCAAGGACGACATCTATGTGACGCACGAGGACGCGCTCGCGTGGCGCGATTTCACAACAGGTGAGTTCAGCCTGTTTACACGCGACGGGGCGCATTTCGGCGTCGTCGACGATCGCGCGTTCATTCTGGATGCGATTTCGGACGCGCTTGCCGGGTGAACACCGATGACAATGATGCCCGTAATGACGACGCGGTGGTTCCCCTCGGCGACCCCGACGACGACAGCGCGGCTGTCGCTGTTCTGTTTTGCGCATGCCGGCGGTGGCGCGTCGGCATTTCGCGGCTGGCGTCGCCTCCTCGAACCTGCGATCGATGTGTTCGCTGTCCAGTTGCCGGGGCGCGAGAGCCGGCTCGACGAGGTTCCGCATACTCGCATGGACCAGGCTGCAGACGAGGTCGCAGCGGCGATGCAGCCCTATCTTTGCCGACCGTTTGCGTTGTTCGGACACAGTATGGGGGCGGCGATCGCGTTCGAGGTGGCGATGCGGCTCACGTGCGCGCCCGTGCATCTGTTCGTGTCGTCGTGGCTGCTGCCTAAACCTGCGCCGCATCCGGGACGTTTCGTGAACCAGGTGACGGACACGGAGTTGCTCCAGACGGTTTCGCGATACGGCGGCCTGCCCGACGGGCTGTTGCGCGACGCCGAATTCGCACAGGAATTCGTGCGCGTGTTGCGCGCCGACATGACGCTGCTCGATGCTTACCGGCCCGCCGTGGTGCAACTACGCTGTCCGGTGACCGTACTCGGCGGTGCAGACGACCCTGTTGTGCGTGCCGCCGAACTTGAGCGCTGGAGGGGGGTCGAGCGCGTCGCGGCAGTGCGTGTCTTTCCGGGCGGCCACTTCTATCTGCGCGATTCGCAGTCGGCATTGCTCGATACGATTTCGCGGCAAATGCTTGGCTTGCCCGCCGACCTGCAATGAGCGGAGCTTCATGGTGACGCGGGAGGGGGCGCAAATGGACGACGATCTACAGTACCTAAAGGAAATGAAGCACCGGCTCCGGCGCATTCGCGAATATACACGGGAGGGCCGTCGCGCATTCATGGCGTCGAACATGATGCAGGACGCTGTCGTGCGCAACATTGAAATGATCGGCTACACATGGACCTGTCTCAGTCCAGAGTACCGGTTGAGGTTACCGGACTTTCCGTGGCGGCTGATCGGCGCGCGCGTCGACTACCTGATGCACCAGCGCAACCCGGAACGGTTGAGGAAGCTCGTCTGGCTCGCAGTGCGGCGTAGTGTGCCAGAACTAGAGCGGGCGATGCGCAAGCATGTTCCAGAGATCGATGGAATGCCCGTGGACCGCGGTGCATTGCCCGGCCCGCGTCCGGACCTGAAAGCCGTAGCGCAACGGGATGAACGGGCCGCATGACGGATCATTCGCATCACCGTACCCTGTGTAGCACGATGTCCAACACGGACGCAGACGTAGGCGAAAGGAGCAGTCATGAACCTTGCCGGAAAAACGTTGTTTATGTCGGGGGGTAGTCGCGGCATCGGTCTCGCGATCGCGGTGCGCGCAGCCCGCGACGGTGCCAATGTTGCGCTCGCCGCGAAGACCGCGACGCGACATCCCCATCTCGAAGGGACGATCTACACGGCTGCGAAAGTAATTGAGGACGCAGGTGGCCATGCGTTGCCGCTCGTCGCCGATATCCGCGACGAAGCGCGGGTGCAGGCAGTTGTCGATGAGACAGTTGCAGCGTTCGGCGGGATCGACATCGTGGTCAACAACGCGAGCGCGATTCGCCTGACCGGCACACTCGACACGCCTGTCAGTCGCTACGACCTGATGCATGGCGTGAACGGACGCGGCACGTTTGTCTGCGTACAGGCGTGCGTGCCGCACCTACGCAGGTCGTCAAATCCCCATATCCTCACACTGTCGCCACCGTTGTCGACGAACCCAAGGTGGTTTCGTGACTACCCGCCGTACCTGATCGCAAAGTACACGATGAGCCTGTTCACGCTCGCATTTGCGGCAGAATTCGCGGACCTTGGAATTGCCGTCAACTCGCTGTGGCCCAGAACGACGATTGCGACTGCGGCGGTGCGCAACGTGCTCGGTGGCGAGGACATGATCGCGGCGTCGCGCACGCCTGAAATCGTTGCCGACGCCGCGTACGCGATTCTCACGCAGCCGGCAGCCACATGCACTGGCAGGTTTTTCATCGACGACGAGGTACTGCTTGCCGCAGGCGTGCGCGATTTCGCCCATTATGACATGCAGGCGGGCGCGCCCTTGCAGGCGGACTTCTTCGTCGATGCGTTGCCGGGCATGCGCTCTGCCGACATGTTCGCCAAACAGATCGCGTCGCCGTGACGTTTCACGGCGCGAACCACAATGACAATGAGCACATCCCGACTCAAGGCACTGATGCTGAAGGAAACGGACAATGGCGTCCTACCGTCAATCGAATGGCTGAACGTCGACAATCTGCCGGACGGCGATGTCGTCGTCGACGTCCATTACTCAAGCGTCAACTAAAAGGACGCGATGGCGATTGCCAATCGCGGGATTATTCGTACGTTTCCAGCGATACGGGCATCGATCTCGCCGGCGTTGTCGCGACGTCGGCCAGCCCCGGGCTCCAGCCGGGCGACGCAGTCGTGCTGACAGGCTGGGGGATAGGCGAGCGTCACTGGGGCGGTTTGACACAGGTCGTCCAGTCGGACTGGCTCGTCCCGTTGTCGCCTGGTCTCACGCCAAGGCGGGCGATGGGGATCGGCACCGCCGGGTTCACGTCAATGCTTTGCGCATTCGCTCTGGAACCGCACGACGTCCGTCCCGCGGGCCGGAGAGATTCTCGTGACAGGCGCGAGTGGGGGCGTCGGTAGTTTCGCGATCGTGATCCTCTCACAACTCGGCTATCGCGTCGTCGCAATGACCGGGCGGCCCGAGCACGAAAGCTATCTGAGGTCGCTCGGCGCGGCCCGGACCATCGGCCGCGGAGATTACGCGGTGGCGTGCAAGCCCGGGCGTCACGGCATGATGTTCGAACTGTTCGCGAGTGTCATCGATACCGTTGGCGGCCCCGTGCTGTCGTCAGCGATTGCACGGCTCGCATCCGGCGGCTATGTGGCGGTCTGTGGACTCGTGGTGGGACCGAACTTGAAACCACTGTGTTTCCCTTTCTGCTGCGCGCGATCAACGTCGTTGGCATCGATTCGGTGCGCTGTCCCACGCCGCGACGCGTCGAAGCGTGGGAGCGGCTTTCGGAATGCGTGCCAGGCTCACAGCTCGACAGCATGATTCGCGAGATATCGCTCGAACAGCTCGTCGATGCTGCGGACGAGCTGGCAAAAGGGCGGGGGCATGGCAGGACGGTAGTCAATCTGAAGGCGGACCCCAGATCGGGGTGATGTGTCGGGTCGATGTCCCATGCCTTTGGGAAGCGTTCGGTGTTGACCGGGCTTGGCGAGAGATGTCGCCGGGAGACATGACGGACGGGACGTCGCGAGGTCGTAGTCCCGCAGCGATGCGCGTCCGGCTGGTTGCTTCCCCCGCAGGATTCAGCTTGTGCAACAAGCTCGCGAAACGGGACAGGCCACCGGGTATCCGCGAAAACGCGGCGAGTCCCGGCATGTCCGTTACGGACGGCTTCGCGATGTGCAGGCCGCATTGCTGCTCAAAAGAGGTTCGAAGCGACCAATGGGATGCGTGAGATGTTCTGGCCTGGAGTGACACGCCCATGTATCAACAGTTTCTTTGCCGGCGCGAAACAGGCGTAGGTGTGCCCGACGATGTTCGCGTACTGCTTGCCGGTCTCGAATTCGAAAAATCCCCGAGAACGTTGACTTTTCCGGCGCTATCGCGCGACGAAATTCGGTCTGCGCGTCGCTTCTGCAATGAGCGCGACGCAGTGCGGTTCGCCGCTACGCGTTCCATGCTCCGGGCGCATCTTGCGCGAGAGGTTGGTTTCAGTGATAGCGATCTTGACTTCTCCCGGTCAGCCATGGGTCGGCCATTTCTCAGCAACTGTCCCGGCTCGACGATCGATTTCAACGTTTCTCATAGCGGTGCTTTTGCGCTCGTTGCCTGGTCGCATTGCCGCCGGGTCGGCGTCGACATCGAGCAATGTTCGGCGTCGCTGAATTGGGAAACCCTGCAGGATAGGGTGCTGGGTGAGTCGGATCGCGCTGCGTTTTCAGCGCTGCCGCACCAGAAGCGACGCGACCAGTTCTTTGACGTCTGGGTCGCGAACGAGGCATTTCTCAAGGCGCACGGGAGTGTCGGAGCCGGGCTCGCCGATTTTTCTGTGCTGTGGCCAGGGGTTCTGTCGCGGTAAGACGATTTGGGCGAACGATAACGATATGATGAGGATTGCTTACATCGCCAGCGAGTAGAATTGCCGGGCGGCCGATGGCTTGAGTTCGCCTGCGTCTTCCATCTGCCCCTTGGCGATCATATGCATGAGTTCAATGCCGCTCAACAAGATGCGGGCACAATGAAATTCCTTGAATCCCAAGATGGGTCGGGTACGGCGCTTGATCGCCCGATGGTCTTGTTCCACGATATTGTTGAGATACTTGGCCTGGCGGATCTTGATGGGCGTCTCACGCTCGGCGTTCACGGCGCGCAGCCCGGCCAGATTGGCACTACTCTTGTCGATGGTTACCGTTTCGGGCGCGCCATTCTGATCGACGGCCTTCTCGAAGTACCGTCGGGCCGCCTCCTTGTCCGCTTGGCTCGCAGCAGGAAGTCAACCGTGTTGCCGGCCTTGTCGACGGCGCGGTAGAGATACTTCCATGTACCCCGGTACCTTCACATAGGTTTCGTCCATCCGCCAGTTCTTGCCGACCGGGCGCTTGCAGCGGCGGAACGCCTTTTCAAGCACCGGCAAAAGCTTGATGGCCCGCCGGTGCACGGTCGAATGATCGACCGCGATCTCGCGTTCCGACATCATCTCCTCGAGATTGCGCAGGCTCAGCGGGTAGGCCACGTACCAACGCACGTACACCAACATTATCTCGAGCGGATAGTGCAACCGCTTCAGCACTTTGGCTAGCGCTGGACTCAGCGCTTTCATTGTCGTTCACATCATCCTGTAAGGTCCCGCAGCATACCAGCCTCCGCTATTGCAACAGAACCGTGTAATGTTCCTGGATGCGCAGATCCGACTCGTGATACAGCAGTCCGTCGAGTACATAGGTCGAATCGCGCACACCGACGTTCACGAGGTTCGGATAGAACGGCGCGTACTGGTCGGAGATGTGCGTGTAGAACATGCGTCCGGGCTCGGCGCCGTATTTCGGATTCACGTGTCCCGTGCTCTCGGCCTTGTTGCCCGCACGGAAGCGCTGCCCATCGGATGACGAGGTGGTGCCATCGCCCCAGTGGGCGGCGAACGGAAGGGCGAACTGTGCGTTGACGAGTTCAGCGAGCGCCTGTGAGTAGGTCTCATCCCGGATGTGCCACGCCTGCAGCCACGACAGTTTCGCGTAGGGTATCCGACGGTTGATCATTCTGATATGCGTGGGTTGGTTACCGCATGACAAACAAAACGTCGGGGAGCTGCCTCAATCTAGATTTGAGGGTTGTGCTGTTTCCAGTTACCTCCTAGTGTTGCCAAGAGGGTTCTCTCACCGTTGCCTGGTCCTAGCCCAAACATCCTGTTGCGTGCTCAACTAACCTCTCATGCTGGCTAAGCCCAACTGAGGGGGGCGACGTGTTGCCCGGTTGCCCAGATAAAGCCTACGAGTTCGCGCGCAATGGCGGTACAGATTGGTTCTTGAGCTTGCCGCGTGCCATCAGGTTTCGAAAGCGCTGACACAGCCGCTTTTGCGCCGCGATCTCCTGGACCTCCGGCGGTGTACGCTCTGCGCGCCGCTGCAGGATTGCGGTCTTTCGTGCGGGATGTCGGTAGGCCCACGCTGCTTCAACCAGCATGCGTCGCACATGGCTGTTGCCCGTCCGCTTGCGTCCACCTCGAGCGGCCCATGTAGCGATAGCCATGGCGCGACAGAAACGACGGCAGCCATTGCTTGGCCTGGCGTTGCAGATGCTTCATGTCCTCCCGCGCACGGGGCAGATCGCGCAGCGCCTCCTGTGCCTCATCCGGAATCCACACGGGGCTCAACTCGCCGGCTCGGTGCAGGCGCGCCAGGCTTAGGGCCTCGCGCCGGTCGGTCTTCACACGTTCGCCCGGCTTCTTCGGAATCAGCGACGGCGCCACGACCTGACAGTCCTGCTTGAGCTCACGCAGCTGTCGGCAAATTGTGTAGCCGCAGGGGCCGGCTTCGTAGCAGAACGACAACCTTCCCGTGCCGCGCCTGACCTGTGCCACCAGTTTCGCGATGGCCTCGGGCGTGATCACGATCTCGCCCATATACCGCAGCTCGCCGGCCGTGTCGGCGACCGCCACGGCAACCGTTTCCTGATGTACATCCAGGCCCACGTACTTGCTAAACTTGTTCATGACCTGCCCCCTCAATGCGGCTCTGAGCCGCGGTGTAGCCCACCTCAAGCTTAATCCGCGTACCTTGAGGTGCGGCAGGTCCATACATGATGTCTAGGGGTCAGATTTCAATCGGCGTTGACACCGTCGCGGGAGTCGTCCATCACATCAGACCATCACGGGCGACCGCCCCTCTGGCTCTGACACCGTTTGTCCGCAACCCCACATTGCCTACATCCGTCGGCCCGATTGGAAGAAATTCGACACTTCACGTCGAGATGGCCAGACTCCGTTGGCTGTGTCGTGCTCGCATTCAGCGCCAGCGACCTTCAGCCGTACGCCTACCACGTGCATATGCTCACCGGATGGCCACCGCGCGAACCGGTTGCGATCTGGCTGCGCGTTTACCGCGTCACCTCGCAAGGCTCAAACCATTGCAGAGCATTGGGTTTGGACTGCGGCCGCGCTTGAAACCATTAGCAACCGATGCACATGTGATGGCGTTGGCCCAAGTTTTGCGTTTGCTTTTCGCGGACCATTATGAGTGGATTGAATTAGGACTTACGCAGCGTCGAGCGTTGCGCCTTTATGTCTCGACCAACTGCACGCTGACCAACTTCGCCGACCACGTTGACAACATGAGCCACGATGCCATCAACCGTTTTTTGCGACGGGAGCACATGACGCTGCGCCTGGTGTGGGACAACGTGCGTGGGCAGCTCGTCGCGCATGAAGACGGCTGCATCGTATTCGACGATTCCGTGACCGACAAGGACTTCTCGCACAAGATCGAACTCGTGCGGCGGCAATACAGCGGCAACGCCCACGGCCTCATCAAGGGCATCGGTGTGGTGAACTGTGTGTACGTGAATCCGCAGAGCGGCGAATACTGGATTATCGATTACCGTATTTACGATCCGGACGGCGACGGCAGGTCCAAACTCGATCACGTGCTGGACATGCTGACCAACGTGGTTCATCACAAAAACCTGCCGTTTCGCCGCGTGCTCATGGATATGATGCTGTTCATCGAATCGCTTTTGAGGACGTACTACTGCCCGCTGCGCAGTAACCGGCTGGTCGACGACTCCGAAGGTGAATTGCCATACCGGCATGTTGATTCGCTGCAATGGGACGCCCATTCTCTCGCGCACGAAGACGATCAAGATCAGGGGCTTTCCGAAACATCACAAGGTGAAACTGTTCCGGGTAGAGGTGTCGACACACCGCACGGACTGGGTCGTGACCAACGAGCTCACCCAGGATTCTTTGCCGGCGACACAAGACGCGTGTGGCCTGCGATGGAAGGTCGAGCAGTTAAACCGCGAACTCAAGCAGCTCACGGGTCTTCAGCGTTGCCAGTGCCGAAAGGCCGGCATCCAGCGCAACCATATCGCGAGCGCGGTACTCGTATGGGTCCGTCTGGCCGATATCGCGCGCAAGACCGGGCGCACGCTCTACCAAGTCAAGCACGAACTGCTCGATGATTTCCTCCGCCGCGAACTCAGAAATCCGTCCGTAACCATGCGTTTTGCGTAAGTCCTATGAATGACGATTGAACACGAAATCAAATCTCAACGGCGCTGCAGTTACAGCCGGCGTTTTTGCGCGAGCACCCAACACGGTTGCGGAGCGTGTGCCTGCCACGAACCCGCGACCCTTGTCTGGACGGATCACGGGGACTGCGTACACGCACAAGGAATGCGGCTAACACTGGCACGCAAACCACGACAACGGCAAGGATTGCGGCAATGCAATAGGGGAGTGTTCAAAAGTGTCAAAGCCACCATGCCGAATGTCTACTGACATTACAAGATGACAAAATTAGACGCTTCTTTGCACGCCGTGCCGTCCGGCCAAGACTCTGGGCTTTCTTGCCTCATCATGATGGCGATGTTGCACGGCCTTCCGGTTGATGAATCTCAGCTGCGCCACCAATTTGGGAACAACGTCTTTGGCAACCAGTTGCTGCTGTTGGCGGCCAAGGAAATCGGCATGACAGCAAAGCTGGTGCATCAGTCCGTGGACCGAATTGATCGCGCTCCGTTGCCAGCCATCGGTATCGACAACGACGGGCAGTATTTCATCGCAGGAAAATACGATACTAGTGGGGAAGAGCCGCGAATGGTCATGCAACGGCCGGGTAGCACACCAGTTATCCTCCCATTGAATGAATTCATCGGGTTATGGTCCGGGAAGCTAATTTTTTGCACCAGCAAAGCTAGTTTTACCGGAAACCTGGCCAAGTTCGACTTCACGTGGTTTATCCCTGCGATCGTAAAATATCGGAGTCTGCTGCGCGAAATTTTATTGATATCCCTAGTATTGCAAATCATCGGCCTTGTCACGCCGATGTTCTTTCAGGCCGTAATGGATAAGGTTCTTGTCAGTAATGCGATGCAGACGTTGAATGTGATCGCGATTGGGCTCATTTCTGCGATCTTCTTTGAAGTGACCTTGACTGCAATTCGAAACTGGGTATTTGCTCATACCAGCAGCAAGATCGACGTTGAACTCGGAGCTCGGCTATTCCGCCACCTGTTAGGCTTGCCGCTAACGTATTTTCATACTCGCAGGGTTGGGGATTCAGTGGCGCGCGTACGGGAGTTGGAAAATATCCGAAGTTTTTTGACCGGCAACGCCATGACATTAGTGCTGGATCTGATTTTTTCGATCGTATTCTTTGCTGTAATGATGGTTTACAGCGGAGCGCTAACGTTAATTGTGACTGTCTCGATTCCGCTCTATGCACTGCTATCAATGGTGTGCACGCCTATCATTCGCAACCGACTTGATGCCAAGTTCAATCGCAGCGCCGAAAACCAATCGTTTCTGGTTGAGACGATCAGTGGGATTGATACCGTCAAGGCGATGGCCGTCGAACCCCGCTGGACTCAGAAGTGGGACAAACAGCTAGCTGCCTATGTAGCCGCGGGGCTGTCTGTCAATAACGTCGCGGCCATCGCCAATAGCGGGGTCACACTGATAAGTAAGCTAGTCAACGTAGCCATCATGTGGTGGGGCGCGAAGCTCGTGATAGACCAAAAGATGACAGTAGGTGAATTGGTTGCTTTCAATATGCTGGCAGGGCAGGTCTCCAACCCAATCTTGCGCCTAGCGCAACTATGGAATGATTTCCAGCAGGTAGGCGTCTCAATGGGAAGATTAGGCGACATCCTCAACGCTCGCACGGAGGTCGTCGGCCGCAAGTCGCGCTTGCCGAAGCTGACCGGTGCGGTGGAATTCGACCGTGTTGTGTTCCGCTATCGGCCCGATGCACCGGAAGTCATTCGCGGTGTTTCATTGTCCATCAGGCCGGGCGAGGTGATTGGAATTGTTGGTCGTTCGGGTTCGGGAAAAAGCACGCTTACGAAGCTGGCACAAAGGCTCTACATCCCGGAAAGCGGGCGTGTACTAATTGACGGTCACGATATTGCTACGATTGAAACCGCTTCATTGCGCCAGCAAATCGGAGTGGTGCTGCAAGAAAACATGCTATTCAATCGATCGATACGAGACAACATCGCGTTGTCAATGCCGAACGCCTCTCTGGATGCGATCATCGCAGCGGCTAGCCTTTCCGGTGCGCATGAGTTTATTTGCCAGTTGCCAGAAGGATACGACACGATGGTAGGCGAGCACGGCACCGGTCTGTCGGGCGGGCAAAGGCAACGCGTTGCGATTGCCCGTGCGCTCCTTCCCAATCCGCGAATCCTGATTTTTGACGAGGCCACGAGCGCATTGGACTATGAATCGGAGAAGATCATTCACAAAAACATGCGAAGCATCTGCCGTGGGCGCACTGTGCTGATCATCGCGCACCGACTATCAACCGTCCGTGGGGCGAATCGCATCGTGACAATGGAGCGCGGCCAGATAGCGGAGGTCGGCAGTCACGAAGAGCTCCTCAAGATCCCGCAGGGAATGTACGCTCACTTGTACAGCCTGCAGCAGGGGGGCATGGCGTGAATCTGCGTCACCAATGGCAGGCATGGGGTGAACTGTGGCGCAGGTACCGCGATCATTTCGCGTACGCGTGGCGGGAGAGACGCGCACTTACACCACGTGACCTGAACTCCGAGGAGGCGGAGTTTTCGCCTGCAGCTCTATCGTTGCAGGAAAAACCGGTCTCGCCAACTGGCCGCTGGGTGGCAAAGATCTTAATTCTGTGGATTGTAGTCGCAATCACGTGGTCAATTCTGGGGCATGTCGACATAGTTGTGAATGCCGTCGGCAAGGTGATTCCATCAGGATACAGCAAGGCTCTTGCGTCAGTTGAGGTCGCTCGCGTGCGAGCATTGCACGTCACGGAAGGTCAGACGGTTCACGCTGGCGACGTTCTCGTTGAACTCGATTCGCGCACTGTGGACAGCGACCTAGAAAAGGCTCGCGGCGGTGCAGCGATAGCTGCATCGCACGCTGCCGGTGCACGCGCTTTGATTGCGGCGGTTGACAGCGATCGGCCGCCTGTTCTGGCGCCGAATTCGGGCGTTCCGCGTGAGCGCTGGCATGAAACCGAACAGAACTTGAACGGGCAGTGGCATGACTATGTCGCCAAGCGGCGCCGATTGGAGGGAGAGATCAGCCACGCTGAAGCGGCGCTTCCGTTGGCAGTAGAGCGCGAGCGGGACTACGCGCAGCTGTCGAAAGAAGACGACGTGTCACGCGATGCATATCTCAAGAAGAAGCAGGAGCGTATCGACCTCCAGGCTCAACTTATTGACGCGCGAAACCAGAGAGCGGTTTTGATTGCGGAAACGCGCAAGACGGCACTCGATGCGCTGGACGACGCGGAGCGGGTGCTCAATGATGCTACGAAGGATGCTGCACGCGCCGAAGCGCACGGCGACCTTCTCAAACTGGTTGCGCCTGTGGACGGTACTGTGCAGCAACTGGCTGTACATACTATCGGAGGAGTGGTCCCGGCGGCTGTGCCTTTGATGAAGCTAGTTCCCACCAAGAGCAAGGTAGAGGTCGAAGCCTTTATCGAAAGTAAGGATGTCGGTTTCGTCAGGGAGGGACAAAGCGCGGCTGTCAAGATCGATGCCTTCGAATACATAAAATACGGCACTGTTGCTGCGCGTGTGACCCATGTTTCACACGACGCTATCAAGGATGAGAAGCGGGGGCTGATTTATTCCGTAAAGGTGATGCTGGATCGACCGACGATGGAAATTGATGGCCGATCCGTTGCCCTGACGCCTGGTATGGGCGTAAGTGTCGAAATCAAAACTGGAACGCGACGAGTCATTGAATATGTTTTGTCACCGCTTATTGAGGAATCCCGCGAGAGTTTGCATGAACGGTAAGAGAGCGAGCAGCCGGCTGCGCGGAATAGTGATTCTGCTTGGCTTATTCGTCGGCGCACGCGCCCATAGCTCTGGCGTACCGGACCTTCTGGAAGACCCGCTGCTGACCCGACCGCCCCTGCTCAGTCATGGTGCCATTTTACAAAGTGGAACGCCGGCGGTTACATGTCCCGCCGCCATCGATCTCGCACGGCCGCTGACCTTGGCCGGCGCAGTCGACATCGGTTTATGCAACAACCCACAGATCGGTGCTTCGTTTGCCGCAATCAAAGCGCAAGCCGCGGCGGTCGGCGAAGCACGGGCGTCCTATCTTCCAACGCTGTCGGCAGATGTATCACCCTTACGTACCCGGACACAGTACCCTGACTCGCCTATTTCTAGCTCAACCGCAAATGGGCATACCCTGAGTGCGGGCGTGGCTTGGCGAATGTTCGACTTTGGCGCGCGCGCTGCGAGCAGCGAAGCTGCAAACCGTTCATTGCAGGCCGCTTTGGCTAGCCACGACGCGTCGATTCAAAAGGTGATGTCGGACATTGTGGAGGCTTACTTCAACGCACAGATGGCTCAGGCGACGCTAGCGGCGCGCGCCGAATCTACCTCGATGGCTCAACAAACCTATGAGGCCGTTGAACGCCGGCAGCGAATGGGCGTGGCTGAGCAAAGCGATAGCTTGCAAGCCGCCACGGCCCTTGCCAAGGCGAAACTCGCCGAACAGCAGGCTGCCGCGGACGATCGCGTATCGAATGGAGCTTTGCTCTATTTTCTCGGGGTAGCTCCTTCAACCGAACTGAGGCTCGCAGGATTGGAAGACGCGGCGACATCTCATGTTGTGGAAGACCTGAATTACTGGCTCGAGGAGACTGCCACGCGGCATCCAGCGATTATCGCGGCCCGCGAGCAGTGGAAAGCCGCGCGGGCGGAGGTGAAGGTCGCACGGTCCGAAGGCCTACCGACTATTGACCTCGTGGGCAACTTTTATCAGAACGGTTACCAGAACCAAGGGATGCAGGCGATTCACAGTAATACAACAACTGTGGGTATCACTGTGACGATTCCGTTCTTTGATGGGTTCTCAAGCACATACAAGGTGAGAAGAGCGCAAGCGCAGGCAGAACAAAGCGAGTCCCAGCTCCATGATACTGAGCAGCAAGTTTTAACGGACGTGATTAAGGCTCAGGCGGAGGCTGTCGCCGCGGCAGGAAAATTGCAAGCCGCGAAAGAGCTGCTTCGAGCGGCCCGCTCTGCGGTTGCGTCTTCGCGGCGGCGCTACGACAAGGGCGTTGCCAACATCCTTGAGTTGCTATCGGTGCAGTCGGCACTTGCGGACGCTCAGCAGGAGCGAGTTCGCAGCGTTGTCGAATGGGAGTCGGACCGCGTGAAGCTGCGGGCGGCAGCCGGCGCACTTGATCGGAGTGCGATAGGAGATCATGTGTTCTAGCGGGGAATCCAGTTTGCCGCAAGCATCGGACTGGCGGTGGTTATGGAGCAGCTGCCATCCGTAATGGGCATTCCCTTTGAAGACGGAGTCCCGGTGATTGAAAGCGCACCGGTTCCTCAAGCGCTGGCCGCCTAATCATGCGACCGACCCGCATACACCACTCTTGACGATTTCTCCGGCATATCAGCGCAAGATGAAACTCAATCTCCACGATCTCTCTTCTATGCGCGTTCATGTGTTTGAAGGGGCCCGGAATAGTTGGTAGGCAGTTTGAAAGGCGTGCCTGCTTGTTCCTCAAGGTGTTGTGATTTGTGATCTTTTCAGGGGGTGACATGGCGTCAATTACGCGAAGCAGAAGGGAACTGGTCGTTACGGAAAGACAGGGATTTTTGACGAAATCATCAAAAACGGGCGAGACGATCGAGGGTAGAGTAGATAACAATATCGATGTGTTACGTAATTCACTTGGGAGCCCATTAATCAGCGCAGGATCTGGAAATTTTAACGATATGATCGGCGGTCAAGCCAACTCAGTGGGGCTCGCTCGTAACGATTTCGACTCTATGTCAATTGATTGCGGGCTTCCAAAATCAACTCGTATGTACAGGACCGATGATATCGCCCAAACCGGTGTCAATGGCTTGAGAACCCATCTTTCAGAGCTTACGGATAGAGTCGATATATACCGAAACTGCGTCGCCGCATATCTATCTGATACGATCGATAGCTTTGAAATGCGCAGATATAACGACAAGATCGCCTGCGTTCATCCGCAGCCACAATCACAGCAAAAATACACATACAGCTCGATACTTTCAGATTTACAAAGCGTTGCTAGCGCCATTGGAAGCGGTGGATTAACAGACGCACAATTGAATAGTCTTAAGACTTACGCGTCAGAAGTATCGGCGCAACTTGGAAAATCGTCATGCCTTGCCTATGTGACCAATGCATTGGTCAACGGCAACGCCGCTAACGTTGACTGGACGGGCGGACAGAACACCTCATCCAAGCTGGGCGATCTTGCCCCTGGCAGTAGTCAGCTCCAGTTCAACGAGCTGATTGATAAATGGTTCCTAGGCTCCGACAACCCATCGTTGTCGGGCCTTGGCGGTAGCTATGCGAACGTTACGCACCCGTTGTTCGGCACGAGCGGCGCGCCAACTGCAAACGATGTCAACCAAGGCCGCGTAGGCGACTGTTATCTGATGGCGGCACTCGCATGTGTGGCACAGGATGAGCCGAGCAAAATTGCGTCGATGTTTACGAGTGATGGCAACGGGGTTTACGGGGTTAGGTTCTTTGATGGCCCAGGAAATCCCGTTTACGTTACTGTGAATGATGCAGTTGCTCAAAATGCTGCGGAAAATTCCTGTGATAGCTGGGTTCAAATTCTCGAGAAGGCCTTTGTAGAATACCAGCACATGAACGGCCTCGCGAATCAATATAAAGCAATTGACGGTGGCTGTGACATTGGCCTCACGGCTGTGACTGGAAGGCAAGCGGAGTCCTATGAGTGTTCCTCTTTTTCACAGACATCGTGGGATGACACGGTGAAGCAATCCATCATCAGTGGTTTGAATAATAAAACCGAGGTGATGTACGGTTGCTCTCAGAACACTACGGATCCTTCAGGCCAGATAGAGCTGGTGAACGAACACATGTTCTCTGTTCTTGGGTATGACCAATCAACCGGGGATTTTATTCTCCGGAATCCGTGGGGAAACCATAATGGCAACAATCGATACGACACTCAGTTTGAAGTGTCTGCCGATCAACTTTGGAACAAGGGTGGGGGCGGCGAAGTAATCATTTCAGATCCCGAATCTAATTGCGTTGCCAAATCCACATCCGGTGGCACGCTTGGTAGTCAGGTTAATAGCCTGGTCGCCAGTATGAGCGCGCTGCATTTTCAATCATCCGAATGGGGTGCGGCGTATACGAGGCTGCATTCGGTCGATCAGCAAATCAACACAACACATATAGCGTAGGCCAAAACGCAAGGTGGATCGAAGGTGTGAAGGTCTACCACCCGGGACTGCGGCGAGGCGTCACGCGCGGATGGCGGGCGATGATCAGACGCCGCAGTGCGATTGAGCCAGCCATCGGCCACATGAAAACAGATGGCAAACTCGATCGGAACTGGCCGAAGGGAGCGCTCGGTGACGCGCTGCATGCGACACCCGTCCAACAATTTGGGGTGTTTTTTCATGAGCAAGTACAGCGTGCGGTTCAAGCGCTCGGTTGTCCTTGAACTCAACAGAATACGTTTGTTTCGTCTTCAACTCGTACCTCTGACTCTTCTCGATAAGAAAGTTCAGAGGCGACAACTACTATGACGCCGGGGGCTCATTGAGCCGATCCTCGATCCACTATTCCATGCGTATTCGTATGGTTATCGTCCCAAGCGTACCACGCATGAAGCGGTGCATCGGGTGGCGACGGCGATTGTTCAGTGGAAGACCCGAGTCATAGATCTGAATTTGCGTGCGTACTTTGACACCGTGCGGCATCACCTACTGCTCGAAAAAGTGGCGCGTCGGGTCAATGACCGGGACGCCATGCATTTGCTGAAGCTGATGCTGACGGCATCGGGTAAGCAAGGTGTTCCGCAAGGCGGGGTGATTTCGCCACTGCTCAGTAACGTCTACCTCACTGAGGTGGATCGGATGCTGGGGCGGGCGAAAGAAGCCACGCGCAATGGGAAGTATACCTACGTCGAGTATGCCCGCTTCGCTGATGATCTCGTCGTGCTGATCGATGCACACCCGCGCCATGACTGGCTGCTGGGGGCGGTAAGCAGACGACTACGGGAGGAGTTTGACAGGCTACAGGTCGAGGTGAACGAGGAGAAGAGCCGCACCGTGGATCTGAGATGCAAGGAGAGCTTCGGCTTTCTGGGGCTTGACTTCCGTCAATTCCGCAGCTTCGGGACAGGGCGTGGCGAGCGCACTACACGCCGAAGCTGAAGAAGCGTACGGCGTTACTGCGCAAGCTCAAGGAGGTGTTCCGGCGATACCAGTCACAGCCGGTAAATCCAGTAGTCTAACTGATTAATCCGGTGCTGCGGGGCTGGGTGCATTACTTCGCTATCGGGGACTCCAACGAGTGCTTCAACTTCATCAGGGACTGGGTGGAAAAGAAGATCCGGCGCCACACGGGGCGATCCCGGAACCGACGGGGCTTCGGCTGGAAGCGGTGGAGTAGGCGTTGGCTGTATGAGGAACTGGGGCTGTTCAATGGCTACAGGGTCCGCCGTACCGTCGCACCGAAAGCGCGCCCGGCATGATAGGCCCCATAAACCTTGACGTGAAGCAAACAGGAGAGCGTAGTGCGGGAAAACCGCAAGCTGCGTTCGACGTGGCGGGAGCTGGAAACGTGACTATGGCAGCCGGACTGAGGGCCACCGCGAAAGCGGTGGAAAGACCACCGGAGCCTACCGTGCGCGCGCCAGTTCTCGACCCTACCTGAGAGGGCCTGCGGGTGCGATTCCCGCGGGCTACTCACCCACGGTGTACGGGGGATCTGAGGCGGGGAATTGAAGGCGGTGGACTTGGTCTGGACGAATTGGTTCGTCACGGGGCGCAGCAAGTGATTCAATAAGCGATCGAAGCGGAGCTGGCAGAACTGATGGAGCGGTTCGCGAACGTCAAGACTTTGCACGGGCAGCGCGCCGTCGTGCGCAACGGCTGCTTGCCAGAGCGCGAGGTGTTGACAGCCGCCGGCCCGATTGCTGTGAAGGTGCCAAAAGGTGCGCGACCGATCGGGATCGGGCGTGAAGTTCAATTCGACGATTGGCCGCCGTACGTGAGGAGTCGCCTCGCGTGAGCGCAGCGCTGCCCTGGCTGTATCTGAAGGGTATCTCGACGGGCGATATGAGCGAAGCGTTGAGCGTGCTGCCAGGCGATGACGCCAAGGGCTTGTCGGCCAACGTGGTAAGCCGGCTTAAGGCGCAATGGGCCGACGAGCATGTGGCCTGGAGCCGGCGTGATCTGTCGGAGTCGCACTATGTCTATTGGTGGGTCGACGGCATTCACACGGGGCTGCGCAGCGAGAACTCCGATGGGCAATGCTTGCTCGTGATCATCGGCGTGAAACCGGACGGGAGCAAAGAGCGTGTGGCGATCGGCGATGGGTATCGCGAGACGAAAGCGTCGTGGCTGGAGCTTCTGCTCGACCTGAAAAAGCGCGGTCTGAAGGCAGGACCTCTGGCTGGCGGTCGGCGACGGCGCAATGGGCTTCTGGGCGGCGACTCGGTGCAAGACGATCGACCGGTTCAGCAGAAACTCGCCGCTTGATATCGACCGTCACGATGCTGCCCATACACCACTCTTGACGTTAGCTCTGTTTCGTGTTGCGTGAAGACAAAGAGATCGTGGATTCCGCTCATTGTGAGTGAATGAGGGCGAATGAATGAGGGGGGTGTGACTGCGGCCGCGCTCCGATGTCCCGGACCAAGATTCCCGGTTGAAACTTGCATGTAGAACAGTCATCTCATCCATCGCTTGGCTTCATGACGCCAACCCGGTTCGTGTAAGCCTGGCTGGCGGCGCAGCGGGAAGGGGATTCTGCTGCATAACCCGGGGGTGTCCGGAAGGGGAGATTTGGGGGGCCATATGCGGTTAAAGAGCGCGACGCGCGGCAATGGTCTGTATTTGGACAAGGTAGGTCGACGCAAATCAATTTGCGAGTTTGGTGCGTCGGCTACTTTTCTTTAAGCATATCCTATATTGATAGAAAGCGTCGATAAGGAAATGAAAATGGCAACGGGTAAGGTTAAATGGTTCAACGATGAAAGAGGGTACGGATTCATTCAGCCAGACGACGGAAGCTGCGATCTGTTTGTGCATTACTCTGATATCCAGATAGAGGGATTCAAGACGCTACAGGATAATCAAAGGGTAACCTTCGAAGCAAAAAACGGGCCCAAGGGCAGGCAGGCGATAAGCATTCAGCCGCACTGACCATGCGCTTTCTGGTAATGCCGCGGCAGCAAGGAAGACATCGGCGCAATGCGGCATCAGGTGGCCGCCGGTAGGTGGCGTTTAATCTGGGCGAGGAGAGCTGGAACCTAACACTGGTTGATAGCCGAGGTGACACAGCGGCGGAATGGTCGCTGCGCGTGATACGGCAGCTGTCCTCATCGCGAACGCAAGGGTGCGATGCAATCCCGGCAACGCGCACGGTTCTAGAGTCCAATTCGCAGCTTGGCATGTCAATGTCATAGAGCCAGCGTGTATGGCGCCCGGATCGAAGGTTGGGCCTGGGCTGCTTTCTGTGTAGGCCTATCACCTCATGCCGGATATGATGCCACCCCTGTTATTGACGTGCTCGTTCGATACACGGCTAGCTGTTTCGTGCATGCGGATATCGCGGGTTGTGTTATTGCAACATGCAGCGAACGGGAAGGTGTTTCGGTCCACAAACGAAGTTTGACTCCATGTATTCGATCTCACCCACTAGCTCAGCGCGTTGCAATCTCGGAATCAGCTCATCGAACAGAATCCGCATCTCCATGTGCGCGAGATGTCGACCAAGGCATACGTGGCCGCCGACACCGAACGCGATATGTGGGTTGGGTCTGCGATCAATATTGAATGTGAATGGCGAAGGGAAGACTTCTTCGTCGCGATTCGCCGAGCCATAGCACAACATCAGCCAATCTCCCTTGCGAATTTTGCGGCCCCGGATATTAGTGTCGGCAGTCGCTGTACGCATGAAATGATGAACCGGCGATGCGAATCTAAGGCATTCATCGATAAAATGTGGAATGAGCGATCGATTTGCCTGAAGCTGTGGTAGCAACTCCATAAAGCGGCACAATGCCCACATTGCGACCGACGTGGACGACGACACTGTATGATGCCCTGCGGCAGCGATAATTACGTAATAGCCGAGGCGGGTTACGTCATCGATAGGCTGCCCATTGATGACCGCGTTGGCTAGCAAAGTCGCGACATCATTGCGCGGGTCCTTCCGGCGCGCTTCGTTTAAGCTTTCGAAGTACTCCCTGAAGTCGTCAACTACAGACAGGAGCGCATTGCCCGTCGCACTGCTCGCGTCGCCTTGGCGCACCGTATCGCGTGTGTATTCCTCGTCTTCACTCCCGAACATCTCGTAAGTTAGTGCAAGTATGCGAGGAAAATCCTCCTGAGGGACACCGAGAATATCCATGATTACGTGCAGTGGGTACTGCGACGCGAATGCGCCTGAAAAATCGATCACCTTTCCGTTGTGTTGCTGCAGCTTCGCGACCATCGCACGGGCTAGCGATCTAATACGGTCTTCAAGCTTGAGAATACTGTTCGGCATGAACCAGGATTGAGTCAGCGCGCGTAAACTTTTGTGTTCTTCGCCATCGATGTGCACGAGCGACCGAACAATGTTCGGTGAACCGGTCGTGGACATAATATGCTCTATCGATGCTCTAGGGCGACACACGACAGAATAATCTCCATTGTGGAATAGAGAATTATTCCGTGAGATCATAGAGACGTCGGCGTGTTTTGTAATCACCCAAAACGGGTCATGCCCGGCAGCCGTCGCTCTCCCGACAGGGTTGTTTGCGCGTGCCCAAGTGTAAATTTCGTGGAGGCCATCGATGTCCGTGTGGGACTTCGGATCGACGATGCGGTTCGCTATTTCTCTTGGTAGGTCATATTTTTGCATTCTGTTTGAGTCCAGGGGAGGTTCGTGTTAGTGGACGCGCGACACGAACGAGCGTCGACGCGCGCGATGATCCAGTCTGCTAACGTAGAGAGCTCATTTCAGTTGGTGCTTGCCGATCGATTTAACTTTATCGCAGGCGGGTGCTCCCCGCGGGTGGTGGTTGGTGTGGTGGCTGTCAATTTTCGTCCGGGGTATCTAATTATCATATTATGATTTCTCATTTCATCCTTAATCCATATCAACATTGTTCTTTGATATCGACGATATTGAGAATACGCGGCGGAACGTATGCAAATTAGTGCGCGGACTGTAGTCTCCTGTTGAAGTTAAGATAATTAATTGGTGTGATGGTTTCGCCAGTTTAACCAATAAGACGCAACGCCGATCAGGAATGTCAGGAAGGTCAGAAAATTTAGTCATGCATCGAAAGTGGGGGCGTGACTCGCCAACGCTGGCAGCGTCAGTCGCGTCATTTGGGAGGATCGATCGGTGCTGTGAGTCGTTGCATTCCAGCATGTTTAGCTCTATTCAGAACTTTTGACGGATCGCGGCGCGAGCAAGGATCTGGCGATTGCTGGATGAGTCACCCACATTCGCGACGCTCGCAACAGCGGGAACCCCAAGAGACGATGTCCCAGATGCTTGTTGCCAACCGATTTCTAAATAGACGTCGGTTCGCTTGGATAAAAAGTAGTCTGTTGAAATCGTTACTTGGTTGAAGTGCTGGTTTCCGAGTATGTGTCCCGAAACGTCTTGAATGCCATTCGATTGCAAGTAGTCGTATGATGCTGCGACTGTCCACGCTTGGCTGAAACGATACATTATTCCGACATCGTAGTTGTTGAATATGACTGTTCCGTCCAGCTGAGGCAGGGCGAGATTCGCGTATTGAACATTAGAGAACGATGCTGCCACGATGACGGGGCCGATTGTGAAGTTGGATGCTACGACTACAGACTGATACGCTTGGGCGGAGGCATATCCACGGTTGATAGCACCTTGAAGAGGAGAGATTCCATTCAAATAAGCAGTAAAAAATCCTGTGCCTGGCGCTGCGGTGGGGTTCTTAAAGTACTCGAATGATGCCCCCAGTTTCAATGGCCCGTTCACGTAACCTGCACCTACCGAATAACCACTGGTAGATGTGAAGTTACCGGCAATACCACCAAAGCTGTACTCAATTCCGAAGCTCGCGCCGTAGATGTCAGGGCTCATGTATCGGACAGAATTATTCGGTCGAACCGTGTTGGACGCATTGTCCAGATCCCCTGGGTGTCCCGCCGGCGCGCCTCCGACCAGTGCTTCGGCAGTCAGCGGCTCGGGAAAGTAGAAGATCATGTCGTATTGACGTCCAAATGTCAGGCCGCCGCAGTTGTCGCTTTTGATACCGATGAAGGCTTGACGACCAAATAGCAGGCCGCCCTGACCAGCCTGACCTTGATTTAGGTTTACGCCTGACTCAAGGGTGAACGTTGCATGTAAACCGCCACTGAGGTCCTCGCTTCCGGTCAGGCCCCATCGACTTCCCATGAGGCCGCTAAGCGAGTCAAGCGAAATTCTCTTGCTATCAGCAACGTTGCTTTGGTACATAATGCCTTCGTCGAGTACACCGTAGAGATTCACAGTCCCTTGTGCTTGAGCCAAGGATGACGCACCAAATAAAGCCAGAAATATCGACCTTTCCCAACCACGCATAATTAGATTTCCAGGAGCGTGTGAGTGAGAAGCTCTGTTTCGCTCGACGACATCTGTCTGTACAGCGCTGCGACGTGCTGCCACGATTGCGCCGATGTTGGTGTGCTCCAAAATAGAGCGCTACAGCGGAAGAAAGCCACTGTATCGTTGATATGTGCAGTTGCCTCTTTGCATTTTTTGGAGATCATATCTGTGCGACTTAGGCTTTACTGTATGGCGTCCAAGGTGTCAAACGGGTTGAGCGCGAGATCGCTTCACATTTCCAGAGCACAGATCGTGCCGACTCAGATTAGTCGGCGAAAAGGAGCCACCAGGCGCAGTGCGACGTCTTCAGGTGGATTGATATCCGATGAAGATTGTCGTGCGGACCGCCCGATGTGCGACAGTCCTCATTTCGTTTGTGAGCATTTGGTCAATACGCGACAATCGACATGGGCTGAAGAGGCGTCTATTCGAACAAGAACCCTCGTAAGAGATCGTGAAGCCGGTAGCGTCCTTGACTAGTCGTGTAAAACGGGGGGCTTGTCACGAGTCGCGCTCAACAATTCGTCTCACGAGGGCGGCAGTCATGCCGCGAAGACCACCGGTGCCGAAGGTTGACATACCCCCGGAAGGCAGGGTGTGGGGACGAGGCCGTTGGAATTCCCACATCTCAATGCATCGCTCAGACGGTGGTCAAGCGATATCTGTAATCGCTTGTGGTTTCACGACGACTCATGCGGCTATCATCCTGGGCGGTCCGCGCATCAGGCGCCCGACGTGGGCCGGCGGCGCGGCCGGGGGCTATGCTTGGGCGCTGGGCCTCGACATCAAGAAGTTCTTCGGTAGTATCGAACTGGTAAATCATGATGCGACAACGAGGCTGAGCAAGGCGAGGCCGGCAACCATCGCAACTGGGCCAGGCGCTAGACTTCACCAACAAGCGCACGCGTCGCAAGGGCGTCGTCGACGAGGTGGCGTGGCGCAAGAACCGTAACAAGTCGAAGATCTGAGCTTGCCCCTGAAAAACGTATCCCTTGCTGAGGTTTAAACTGCAGCAAGGAGAAACGAAGATGAGCCAATTGAAGCGTGCGCGGTACACCCTGGAATTCAAGCTGGAGGCGGTGCGGCTGGTGA